>JANQRM010000237.1 GCA_028284565.1 Anaerolineae bacterium
CTTCTGCCCACGCAGAACAGAAGCAAATAACCTTGCACTCCTCAAAACGATCGCTGAGCAAATGGTTGATCATCCGGGGACTGATCCCCGAGGAGACAACAAAGCTATTCCAGCGGGTTATACTTATTTTGGACAGTATGTTGACCATGACATCACGTTTGACCCCACCTCTTCTCTTCAAAGGCAAAATGACCCTGATCGTATAAATAACTTCAGAACCCCCTGCTTCGACTTAGATAGCATGTATGGCAATGGACCCGAGGCAAGCCCTTATTTATATGAGCCCAATGGGGTCAAGTTGATTGTGGGAAGAGCTGTGGGCGGAGAACGAACTGGCGAAATTGATTTACAACGTAATCAATGCCAGACTGCGATTATTGGTGATCCAAGAAACGATGAAAACGTCATTGTCTCTCAGATGCAACTGGTCTTTATGCAGTTTCATAATCGTGTGGTTGATGCCATCATAGATGCACGCGGATTCAAGGCACAGGCACAAGCGACCCCCGATGCCGATCTAGCTACTATCGAACGTACATTTGAACAACTAATCACAGTTCATCAGAAAGAGATATTTGAAACTGCGCAACGGATTGTGCGCTGGCATTATCAATGGGTAGTCATTAACGACTTCCTTAAGCGAATCACGATGCCATCCGTGTATAACGAGTTGATTCCCAATCCCGGACAGCCCGATAAATCCCATCTCAAATGGTATCATTTTCGTCATCAGCCCTTTATTCCCATTGAATTCTCTGTCGCTGCCTATCGCTTTGGGCATAGCATGGTACGCCCAGCTTATACCCTAAACGATATCATTCCCTCGACTATTCCCATCTTCAACAATGCAATCCCTGCGGATTCATTGGGGCGTATTGGTGATTCCCGACAACTGCCTGCTGGCTGGACATTGAACTGGGAATTCTTCCTAGATATTGGCGACAGGTCAAAAACCCAATTCTCTCGCTTAATTGATACTTGCTTGGTTGACCCCTTAGCCCTCTTGCCTCAATCCCTTGTTGGCACCGACCCCAATGCCTTGACTTCTCTTGCTCTCCGCAATCTCATTCGTGGATGGCAGATGCAACTCCCCTCTGGACAAGCAGTCGCGCGGGCAATCGGTGTTCCCAACGCAAGTGTGCTACCCCAAGAAGATTTTGATGGCTGTGGGAAGACAGATGCACCTTTGTGGTATTACATTTTGAAAGAAGCCTACCAAATGACACGTGGCAAGAGCTTAGGGTTGGTTGGCTCTCGGCTGGTAGCTGAAGTCTTCATTGGCTTGTTAACCGCCGACCCGCTTTCGTATGTCAACCACAGCCCACTATGGACACCCCAAAACTCGACTGAAATTATCAAAATCCCGACGATGGGCAAGGACTTTGAACTACGGGACATCGTACGCTTTTCGGGCATGCCCATGTGTGAACAACCTATACTCGCCATCAATCAGGCAGGACCAAATCTGCCTGTTCGATGAACATAGAGCCTAGCTCTCCCTCCTAGAAGACCTGTTCAATAACTGGCAGGTCTTTTTTGTTGAGATGAGGGACCAAAAGAGGTGATTTTTTCCCTCACCCCTATCCGATGAATGGCTTAGACCTAATTCGAGACAGGGCATCCTTCTGCATCAACGCGAACCCCCTCAGCTGGACACGCATCGTCTGGTTCATCCATATCGCCTATCCCATCACCATCATGATCATAATTCAGTTGACGATCATTAATTGCATCAATAACAATAGGACGACTCTCGTTATATGGCAAGACAGCCGCCGCAAAAGATATGCGCGGAGCAGAGAACGACGTGCCATACAAGCATTTGATGAGTCCGTCCACATTGTAATCATCAAAATTGGCAAATGACGGTAAATCTGCATCAGTAGCAAGATACATTACCCCGTCATGCAGATAAGCACCTTCGTTTGTCAAATCTGGAACGATGTTCCCGTCCTGCGACATCAAATGATCACATTTAGCCCCATCAATCCGCGAGTAATCGGCTTTCACACTTAACACCCCATTGATGATCGCTGGTGCAAACGGGAAAGGCGCATCCGCATTTCCTGCAGAAGCTACTGGGATACAAGTACGGCGAACTGGTTCCTGATCTGCGGGAACAATAGGGTCGGCACAACGTTCAAGCAAAAATGTTACCAACGGGTCACGAAGCACCAGATCAGGATCGACCCATTGGAAGGGTGCTAAGTTTCCATTTGGACCATAGGCATCGAATGTTGAAGCATTGATATCAGTATATTGAGGCGAGATATTATCCACATAGAAGTCCTTCGCGCCTCCTTCATCTTTTACATCATTCGAGATTTGCTCTACCCAATCATTAGGCGATGCAGTGAAGTCGATCGACGTAGTGACTCCAGCTTGTTCGATATAATCATCAAGGCTCATGGTTGGAATATCACCACAAGGGATGAGCGCAAAGCTCATATTGATAACCACATCCTGAATCCGTAAATGTTCGGTAAAATCACCGCCGAATTCTGGCACAGACGCGATCATCACATCTCCGATGCCAGTCTCAAGGTTGAAGAGTTGGGGCGTACTACTCAGAGTTGTGTCGGGTATATTCAACAGATTAAAGGCTTGCTCGATTCGTTGTTCGATGAGTGTCGAGGTATATCCATTTGTGTCGACAGCAATCAACAAGATATTTTTGTCGCTGGTTGGATATGACCACAGTTCAACAATTGGCATCCAACTCACATTCCCTAGCGGAGTAAGAAACTGCCCTACCCGACTGCCCCCATTTGCCTCCAACAAATGTTGTAATAAGGTAAACACATATTCTCCATGCGTCTTGCGGAAGGGATGAAAACTGGATGTAACAATGGGTGGTGAACCATCAAATCCGGCGCCATCCTGCCCATCTGGCGAAATGACACAGAATTCGTCTTGAGGCAATGCTTCGGCTTCAACCGCAAAATTACTTTCGTCTTCAGGTTCATCTTCGTCTTGGAGAGCTGAAATAATCAAAGGATTCAAAATTGAGACATATCGCGAATTTGGCTCGGTTTGAATCAAATGTGTTGTCCCACGACTCGAAACATCTCCAGCTTCAAGATCGCGAGCTGTGATGAAGGCATCAACAACGAGTATCACGGTGGTGTCACATATTTCTAATCCACACTCCACTTCATCTTGTGCCTGCATTCCTGATACAGCAAATAACAAGGCGAGAATCATCAGTGCAAGGATGGTAAAACCTTTGGATTTCATATTCAAAACTCCTTAAGGGTAAATTTAGCCTGTCGCTTGGAAGTGGTATTGCTTATCTTTGCAAAATTGCTCGACCCATTCAACCTGCTCGGTTGCACCATACTCACGATAAAGGGTCACCGCCTGATCTAAATATACCTGTGCCTGGTCGCGCTCATTCCAATTGTGATACACGCGCGCCAAACCTGATTGGACAAACCCTTGCCAGAGAATATTCTGACCCAACGCTTTGATCTGTTGTGCTTCCATGAGTGTGTCGTAGGCTTGTTGTATGCGTTCTGTCTCCACACACAACATACTGAGGTTATATAATGACCAGAACAAACGCCGACTATCATTGAATTGTTGCGCTAGCGTGACTGCTTGCTCCAATAATGGATATGCCAGCTCATAATCTTTGGAGTCCCACGCCGCGCTCCCGCGATATTCTAACACACGGATTAGTCCCTCTTGATCCTGATTATCCTCTGCAATCTGCCATGCTCTATCAAAGTATTCATTAGATAAGGTCAATTCATTTCGACGGTAATGAATGACGGCGATTAAACTCATCATCGTCACCTCCCGATTGGGATTGGGCGTGTACTTTAGCGACTCTTCGTAATAGCGCAGGGCATCGTCATAGTGCTTTTGTGAACGGGCGGCATCGCCTCGCTTCCCCGTGAGGTAGTGCAACTGCTCGTTGTAGTGGGGTGCATGTTGGCGGGCGGCTTCAATGGCACGGTCTGCACATTGCAATAAGGCGGGTGTTTGGTTGAAACCACGACTGTAAAAATATCCCTGCACCATCAAACGTTCTACCACACGGATTAAGACCTCGCTGTCGTCTGTTTGGTGGACAGCACCGAGAATATTTTCGATTTCCACTTCCAAACGCCCAAAATCATTCGAGAATGCGTTGGTAAATACTTCAACGCCTTGCAAAATTTGAGCGTTGAGTTTATCCGATGAGTCACTTAATGTTGCCGCATAGGAAAACGTGAGATTATGAAGTATGTAATGCGGATACGGCTCCGAATCATCATACTCTAATAAACCATGCTCATCCAAATGCCATAATGCCTGCCTAATCTGCCCTTCTGGTTGTCCTAAGATGTGCTGAAGTAAGGTCAGCGTGGCACTCGGTTTCGGGAGGAAGCCAATCAGCAAAAATAAATCATAACTCCCGGCGACCTCTGGAATATTCTCAGCTTCTGCCTGTAATGTCTTGATACTTTGGGACATCAAGCCTGCGAAGTTGGCGCGCCCTCGGTCACCTTGACGAATGGAACGTCTCAGCGTGTGCGGAGCTGACACAATTTCAGAAGCCAATTGGTTGGGTGTTTGGGTTTTTCGCTTATGGAGCAGATGTCCTGCAATCTCAATCGAAAAGGGATGTCCGCCGAGGATATTGCACAGTCGATAGGCTCCTTCATCATCGTCAACCGATTGTTTGGCATGTTCACTGAGTAATCGCACCGCATCGACAGGTAGTAACTCTTTAAGGTCTTCAATTACCCCATTGTCAATTGGAATACGAAGGCGCGAGGTAATCAACACTGCATTGACATCAGGAATTGCCTTCAAAAAATCATACAGTGCGTCTTCGTTCCACACATCATCGAGTACCATGGTAAATTTGCGATGGAGCAGGAATCGATGGATGAAATCCTGCTTCTCTCTTAAAGGCTGTCCGACTATCCCCTGTTGGTCGAAGACGCGCGCCAACTCATCCAACAAATCGCTTGCACTAAACTCTTCAAAATCAATCCAAATGACTTCATGTTGCTCAGCTTGGGAGCGTTCAATTGCAATGACGCGTGCGAGTGTGGATTTGCCAATCCCGGCTAATCCATGAATTAAACATCGGTGGGATTGATTCAGGGATTGATGGATGTGTTGTTTGACAGACTTGCGCCCGTAAAAATGATCTCGGTGTTTCATTTGTGAGGCAGTGCTATACACATGAATCCGCGAACTGCTCATCACATTGGCTGAACGCGGTGTTGATATATCAACGACAAGGTCATCTTGGACCTCTGCCTGTAAGTCATTAAATGGCGTTTCGGGTTCTGCCGAGAATTCAGCACGATATTGATTAGCAAAGGTTTCATAATGGTGGAATGCCGCGGCTTGTTTACCTTGTCGTAGTAAGAGTAGCACGATCTGGTAATTGGCTTGCTCACTGAACCGATCATGTTCGACCCAGTATTGTGCTTCAGTTAATGCCAAATCATATTGTGCCTGCGCGACATAATAGCTGACGATGTTGGAATAAACCGTTGAGATATTCTGTGAGAATTGGTCCTGTTGAAGGCGTTGCCATGCATCGAACTCTGGGCTTTGTGACATATCCACACCCAAGAGAAACTCACCTTGATAGAGTTGTATCATCTCCTGCCAACGCGATAAGCAAAATTGACAATAGTCTCGACTCACATGATGGCATTCTTGGCAATGTTTCATCAAGGTCTTAAAACGGATGACATCACACCAAAACTGCCCCTGCCCTATCAGATGCAAGCTGGTGTCCTGTTGCCATATCCCCGTCACTTCAGGCAGGTTCTTGCGAAGGCGGGAAAGCAATACGCGCAAGTTCGATGACCCCGGTTTTTGTTCGGGCCATAAGAGCGTTTCTAAATATTCACGGGTATGGGGTTTCTCAGTGACAGCAAGATAAGCAATTAAGGCAAGGCTTGTACTCCGATGACGCTTGATTTGCTTTAGTTCGCCATCAATCTCGATATAGGGTGTTCCAAAGAAAAAGAGTTTGATATCTGACATGCTCTCTCCCCCACAGAGATATATCAGGCAAGATTCTGCTAGTCTCAGTGCTTATCTTTGCGCGTAAACGCATCGCCCGTTGGAACCAATATAACAGGTAACGTTATGGTAACGCGCAATATAATAAACTTCAATCAACGTCAACGAAGTGGAAAGTCTGGAACGATGGCTACAGCAGTACGTGATGTCAATTGGGGAGAAGCAATAGAGCATTTGTTGGTGGAATACTTTGAGGAAGTGGATACCAAAGTTCATGTGGCAGAGCTTTGGCACAAAATCTATCGGAATCATCTATTTGTGTTTATTGAGATGGATAAAAACCAACTCGATACGTGTGAAGTTCAGCAAGAATCGAAAGAACTCAGCCCACGAGAGATTGAAATTATCTATTTGATTGCGCGGGGCTATTCCAATAAACAAATCGCCTATGCGCTCCAACTGAGTGTCGCAACCGTAGCGACCTATATCCGTCGCGCCTTGCTTAAATCCAATAGCAGTTCACGTGCTGAACTGGTTTTCTATGCGCTGAAGTGCGGATTCATTCACCCTTAGTGCTGGTACATCGACCTGAAAAAAACCATACAGCGGCACGAGCGAGTGAAGGCTCTCGCTGTTGCGTGTACCACAATCATCTATATGAATTAAGAGATAATACCGAATCGAAACGTCATAAATACATTGCATACCGTTTTAGCGATGGAGAGCAAAAAAAAGATGAGACTACCCTACTGCAACAATCGCTCTGGCGTATCTGAGCAAATACCATCCACCCCTAAATTCCATAACGCCTTGATTTCTTCTGGGCGTTCTTCATGCCAGCAGATAATCCCTAAGCCCGCTTCTCGCACCTGCCCTATCCAATCTGGAGTTAGCAATTTGTGGGGTTGCTCTGCGCGCTTTTCCCAGCAGGGATGCACATAATCGGCTTGAATCGACTGAGCTAATGCTACGGGGTCAACATGAATTGAGTTAAACAAAACGGAGGTTACCGCATCAGGGCGTTGTGCTTTAATCTCTGCCAGATAATCGGGGCGGAATGAGCCGAAGATGGAGTACTTGAGCAAGTGATGTTTCTCTAAGCTCTCAAACACAGACTCTGCCGCCGCCCAACTGAGGTCTTTAATATCGAGGTAAATACTCATGCCGAGTGAGCGACAGGTTTTTACCGTCTCCTCAAAGGACAAGATGGGATGAGGTTGAGTCAGCGTTTGCAATTCAGCAAAGGTCACATCTTGTATGTTAACGTCAACACCATAAAGACGCTTTAGGCTTGGGTCATGCGCCGCGACAGGTACATCATCTTTGGTCGAGCGAATATCCAACTCCACCATATCCGAACCAAGTTCCGCAGCCTTATGCAGCGCTTCTGCGGAATTCTCTTGAGCATAGGCTGATGCCCCACGATGCGCGATACGCAATCCGCGACGTTTGTGCGGTTGGATGGTATTTGCTAATTCTTTCGTCCACCAATGCACACGATGGGGAATCCATTCAAAGAGATTATTCCATGGCACAAATATAGCCGTCTCAAGGTCAAAGCGTTGCTCAAATTCAAAGCTAGGTTCAAAACGTCGTCGCTCACAATAAGTATGAACCAAGCGGTCATTGAGTGGATGTTTATCGCGGATGATGTGCTTAAATAACGGTGTCACATGAACGCCCATTTTGCCGGCATTGCTTCCACAGCTGGCGATGGTGGTGTCTTTGCGCTCCAATAACCATTGATTCGACGGTGCGAAAGCATGTTTGCCCGATTCCGAATGCACGGTCAATCGCCCCTCTTCCATCGGCATCTGACCAGATTCATCCACCATCGGGTGTTGTCCGCCGTGCCAGCTGGCATCCCCCGCCACAATGTCGCCATCGTGATTCACGTAGACCCAAATATGTTCTAATTCATACAGATGCCCGATGTCCCAATCCCACCAAACTGCATATTCAATGACAAAAGCAACATCATCACTCACGTCTATCTTGCGTGGAAATGAAGGAGATTCAGCTGTCTCGCGGAAGATGGTGTATCCGACGACTGATGGCAGGAACGGCTCACGGACATCAAAGCGAATACGGGGTGCATACTTTATGGCAAGTTGATAGTCCTCATCATTGGGGATGGATGTATCGAGTATGGCGAAGTTTTCAGCATCGCTTGGATGAGATGGCATACACTAGCTCCACAATACGGAATGCTCAGTGGTTGGGTTGAAATATTGAGCTTTAGACATATCAAAGCGCAATTTGACCTTATCTCCAGCACGATGCTTGGCTTCTGTTGGCGCAAGGATAAGTATATGCTCATCACCCAATTGAATATCCACCAAATCCTCCCGACCCAAAGGTTCAACAACAAAGATTTCTGCGTCAATTTCCCCATCCGCATCAATCGTAATATCTTCAGGGCGGATACCGAGTGTCACTGAACCGGAATGCGCGCTAACTTTCTCTCGGTGAGTCTCGTTCACTGGTAACTTCATCATAGAATTTTGAACATTCAGCGCACCATTGGACTGGGTGAGGTCAACGCTAATAAAATTCATCGGAGGATTGCCCACAAATCCGGCGACAAATTGCGTTTTGGGGCGGTCATACAAGCCTTCGGGTGTATCAAAGGCTTGCAAATGCCCTCCACTCATCACCGCGATTCGGTCTGCCATTGTCATGGCTTCTACTTGGTCGTGCGTGACATAAATCGAGGTAATCCCAAGGTCTTTTTGCAGGTGCTTAATCTCGCCACGCATGGTTAAACGTAAGCGCGCGTCCAAATTTGATAAGGGTTCATCGAACAATAGAATATCCGGTTGTTTTACCAGCGCACGTCCCAACGCCACCCGCTGTTGTTGCCCCCCCGACAGCTGTCCCGGACGACGGTCAAGCAAGTTGCCAATCCCCATGGTATCTGCAACTTGTTGCACGCGCTCGCGTTGTTCTTGCTTGGGTACTTTTTTTAACTTGAGCGGATACGAAATATTTTCAAAGACGGTCATATGTGGATACAGAGCATAACTCTGGAACACCATACCAATATTGCGGTCTTTGGGTGGTACTTGATTCACGACTCGTTCACCAAAAATGATCGTTCCAGCGGTTGGTTTATAGATACCTGCCAGCATCAACAAGGTTGTTGTCTTGCCACAACCAGAGGGACCCAGAAACGCCACAAATTCACCATCTTGGATATCGAGACTTAAATCCTCTACGCCTACCACATTGCCAAATTTTTTCGTCAAATATTCAAGTTGTACCTGCATTACGAACTCCCCTTCGTCCCACCTGCATAAATATTCAGCAGATACTCCTGTGCGAAGACAAAGAAAATAAAAATCGGAATCAATTGGAACAGGCCGACTGTCGCCACCTGATTCCAATCAACGGGTGCGGTTTCAGCCGTCAACTCATTCAAAAATACAGGCAAGTTATTCACCCCTGATCCAATACTATATGTCGCTGGAATAATATACGCATTCCATCCACCGATGAAAGCGAAAATACCCAGTGCCAACAAGCCGGGGCGTATCTGCGGAAGCAAGATTTCCCAATAAGTACGAAAACGCGAAGCCCCATCAATCAAAGCAGAACGTTCCATGTCCCATGGAATATTGTCAAAGAAGCCCTTCATCAACCATATTCCAAGAGGCAATTCAAATGCCACCATCACAAGTGCAATCCCGCCAATCGTATTAAAGCCAACCAAATCACCAATCAGCGGCAAATTACCCAAGTTTAATAGCACAAAGAAGATTGGAATAATGAGAGTCACTGCGGGAAAACCATGCAAAATCAGCGTGAAAGACAAGAAGAATTTGCGCCCCGGAAAACTCATGCGAGATAAAGCGTACCCCGCCATCGACGACACCAGTAGTACAATAATGGTCATCAAAATCGCAATTCCAAATGATGCTCCCAAAATCGGCACGATGTCAAACCTGAAACCCTCGATATTTCCAGAGAATAAAGCTTCCCAGTTTTCAAGTGTTAAGCCACCAATATTATCATTGCCATCGAGGGGTAATAATCCTTCAGTACGGAAAGAAAATGTTGCAATAATCAACCATAGATACCCCACTAACAAAGGAAGCAAGAGCAAGAACAGCACAATATAAGGAGCAAAGCGACCCGGCACATACATCACCAACAAGGTGAAGGCAATTGCAATCACGACACCTGGCAATACCATACTGAAGTCCCGCATTGTGGACAAGGTAACGCGTACTGTCTCCTGCATCTCCTCGCCTTCTCGCAAAAAACGCAGACGTAGTGGATCATCTACTTCTGCTTGTTCAACACGCTGATTTAAGCCCGCCAAATCGACATCATCTCGACGAATCGCCGTAATAATATCTCCTGTCTGTAAACCAGCCTGTGCCATCACGCCCTCAGGGACAACTGACTCAATTAGAATCCCTTCATCGACTTGAGATAAGATCGCTTCAAGCGAAGGACGTGGGGCAAACACACCTTGCCCAGTCGCCAGATGACCAAATGTAATTATGGCAAACATCAACAAGCTACTTATCACACCGACCAGAATAGCCCTTTGATTGTTTTTCCCCACATGTCGCCGACCCACACTGCTTGTTGCGAGATAGGTAAGATAAGGCAGGATGACCAACAACAGTCGTCCGAGAATCTCTGTGACGGTTTCTTCAACACTCAAGGATTCAATCACCGGACGAAAAATACTGTGGAAGAGAATTGCTAGACCAACTACCATCCCCATCACCATCAGACCCATACGGATTGCCTCAATGAAATCTTGGCGAAGTGTCGGCATAGCTTGAGTCGACAAAGGTTTCGATTTAACCATTATAGCACCTCTACTTTCGGCTCACCCACCAGATCATTGAAGCGGAAAACGCGCATATAAATCACTGCAAGAACCACGCCAATGACCACTAGCACTACAGCAAATGATGAACCATAACCCCATTGTGCATTGCCGAAGTAGTTGGATAATGCCCGATGGAATGCCGTGAGCGACCAGACTTCCGTACGATATAAACCAGGACCACCATCCGTTAGTAGGAGAATTTGTTCAAAAGAAGTGAGTAACGATAGCGTTTGATAGGTCACCACAAATAATAGGGGCCAGCGTATCAAGGGTAAGATAACATAGCGTATCCGTTGCAATTTTGATGAGCCATCTACTAACGAAGCATTCATCAGGTCTTTGGGTATCGACTCAATCGCTGAGGTAAAGATAATCATTCCAAACGATACGCCGATGAAACCATTGACCAAAATGACAAACACCCACGGATTTTCTGAGGCATAATTAAAGGTCTGCGCGCCTGCAAGTTCATTGAATTGATTGATGATGCCAAAAGGAGCTTCTGCCATCAGTCGCTTCCACATCAGGATATAAACGACCGATGAGGTAATACGGGGCAAAATCCATAGCGCACGGAAGAAGAAGCCTGAACGTCGGTCTACATGCGTTGTCAACAGCGAGACAATCAACGCCAAGCCCACATTGAATAATGCAAGGGTCACCAATACATAAAAAATTGTGTTAAAGAATATTTTTCGCACAAATTGATCATTAAACAGTGTTTCAAAATTCTTTAGCCCAACAAATTCCATGTTGGCAAAATTCGAGGTGAAATTGGCAGTAGCAAGATTCGTCATGCTCAAAAACACCACAATCAAAACGGGAATAAGATAGAACATAAACACAAGAATCCCAGCCGGAGCCAAAAATCCATACGCGGTTAGTCTTGCTCGAAGTGCGCGGTATCGACTGCGTTTTTCCTTATCCAATGGATGTTGTATATCTGGTGGGGTCATAGATGTGCGACTTTCAAAATATTTTCCGAAATACTGGATTAGAAGAGATGGTAAAAACCGCAAGGACATAGCGATCATGCCATGCCCTTACGATACCTCAATTATTGGCAACTCAATGACTAACGAACCGTTATACCATCTCCGAGTTCATTTTCCATTTGAGCAATGGCGATATCTGCTGCGCCTTCTGCATCAGCTTCTCCTGTTTCCACAGCTTGGATACCGAGGAAATAGGCATTTGACCACGCGTTCCAACCGGGGTGATTGGGCAGAGCAGTTGTATGGTCAAGCATGTAGTGTGCGCCACTGAGCAAATCATTATTTTGATAGGCTTCCGATTCAACTTGAGCATTCAAGATACCAAGGTGGAAGCTATCAATTGCATGGCGGTTATTGGCTTCCGGCGTTGTAATGGCAGCAATGAGTGCCATCGCAACATCAGGACGTTCCGCATCTTTACTAATCATATAAGACAGCGGATGGGTCAAGGTAATAGCGTCACCCGTTCCCATCGCGGGGATCAGTGACAAACCAATATTTTCAGCGAGATACTCATCACCGCCTTGATCAGCGACATAATTGAGTGCCCAATTTGGCCAGTTCCATGTCCCACCAGCCGCGAAAAGAACAATATCAGCTTGGGCAACACTTGGATGCCAAACTTCGTTCCAGTCAACACCAATGATGTCGGAACGCAAAATGCCATCAGCGGCAGCTCCACCAAGTAATTCATAAGCGGCAACCAGTGCGTCACGGTCAACCACTAAATTACCATCCATATCTAAAACTTCCCCACCCATACCATAGTAGTAGTATAGGAAATCTGGTCCATTGCTGGGACGATGCCAGAAGCCGTTACCTTCATCGACAATACCTTCGTCAATTGCTTCTTGTGCCGTTGCTAACATATCTGCAAAGGTGTATTCGCCATCACGGATACGATCAGCGAGTGAGTCAATGTCTTCTTCACTCCAGCCAAGGTCACGGAGGAGTAGTTTACTAAAGAAAATCGGGCGAGCTTCAGCATCTTGTGGCACACCATAAGTCACACCACCCAACCATTGGGATTCCCACAGGCTTGGAACAACATCTTCAAATTCAGGATGCTCTGCAATGAGATCATCCAAGGGGATAAGGAATCCAGCGGGAGCCCACGCACCAATATCTTCGTGACCCGATAGGATAATGTCTGGTGCTTCGCCGGCTTCCGCAGCAAGCACGAATTCATTTTTATAATCACCCCAACCTGCATTGTCTTGAATCAGCGTGAGTTCAATATCAATTCCAAGATCAGCTTCAACTTGCTCTTCAACTTCGGCGAAGTTATTGCAACGCCAATCTTCTTCCGGTGGGCTGGATTTACAACGAATGGTAATGGGGACAGTTTCTTGTGCAAGAGAAACCCCAAACATCATCGTAGCGAAAATTGTGAGGATGGTAAGAGAAAATAAACGACGTTTCATTGATCTATCCTTATCGCTATATTTGGTAAGAATGTAATTTGAACAAAATCAAGCGGGCAAATACTATACCTTTCTACTCCAGCCCCAACTTTTCGACTGTTCTGCGTAGAGAAAAGTCTTAAAATAATTTTAACATTTGCCTCTAGATTGTCAAACTACACAAGCGATTTTTCCGTGCCCAGTTTAAGATTGTGATGATGGGAGTTTAAATCATGGTTAAGTATCGTAACCGTGTGTTACAGTCTTCCCAAAAGGAGAAAACTGTGTACCGTCGTCTATTCATTTTATGCTTATTGTTTACTTTGATATTTCCTGTTACGGCTCAGGACGCGACTGTCACTCGTATCGCAACCAATCTACAAAACCCGCGTGGCGTTGCTGTCATGCCTGATGGTCGCTTAATCCTCGTAGAAGCTGGCACAGGCTTTGAGTCGATTGACCCATTAGACGATTCGGGTAAACTCAGTATCTTAGAAGACGTGAATGGCGATGGTGATTTTATGGATGAAGGCGAAATCACGCGCATCTTCTCTCACCTCCCCTCTTATAACGCTCTCACCACCTATGGCACACAACGCGATGAAGTTGGCGGGGCTGGCGATGTCGTCCTCTTGGACGACGGGCGTATTTTCTTCACCTATGACGATCCCTTTGAATTGGAGGCGGTTGTTGAAGTCAGTCCACAAGGACGCAATGTCGGGAACTTGATTGTCCGTGATGCCACCATGAATGCACTAGTGTATGATGCGAAATTAGACTACTTCTATATCCTAGAAAGTGGTTGGAATCGGCTCATCCTTGTTAATGCCGATAGAGAAGTCTTTACTGTTGCGGAGTTTCCATCTTTAGCGAATGATCAGCAACCCGTGCCTGCAGGTCTCGCACTAGACTCCACCACCGGCGATTTACTCGTCGCTCTCTTCTCTGGACAAGTCAATAATTATTATGACAACATCCTCTCCTTCATGCCGGGCGATGCCAAAGTGGTGCGTGTGAATCCACTTACTGGACACATCACGGATGAAATCATTGGCTTGACCACAGCCGTCGATGTTGCAATTGATGAGTTGGGCAATATCTTCGTCGTCGAAATGACCACCACATGGGCATCGGCATTAGTCCCACGCCAATTTGACCTACATGATCCAGACTCGCCGCCTGATGCTGGAGGGTATGTGCGCTTCACCGGACGAGTTACGATGTATCCAGCCGATACCAGCGCACCCATCATCCTCGCAGACCAATTGGATACGCCTACGAACATCACCTATCACGACCATGCGCTCTATGTCTCCACAGGACAAGGCACACCCGGACGCAACATCATCGGACCTACTGGAATCACCCAAATCGTCGGTGAAATAGTCAAAATTACAAATTACCTGCCCTAAAACTGGAGCTAAATGATGAAAGCCATCCTTGTTCTATTCGACTCGCTGAATCGTCGGATGCTCCCACCTTACGGTTGTGATTGGGTTCATGCGCCCAACTTCCAACGTCTAGCCGAACAATGTGTGACCTTTGACAATTGCTACGTTGGCAGTATGCCTTGTATGCCCGCCCGTCGCGAACTCCACACTGGACGTTACAACTTTTTGCATCGCAGTTGGGGACCCCTTGAACCATTTGACGATTCCATGCCTCAAATCCTCAAAGACCACGGCGTTTATACGCACCTCATCACCGATCACCCTCATTATTTTGCCGATGGTGGCGCGACTTATCATACTCGTTACAGCAGTTGGGAATTTAATCGCGGACAAGAAGGCGACCCATGGAAAGCCCACATCAACCCAGCCTTCGCCATCCCCTCAACAACACGCCGAAAAGAAGCGAACCAGCCCGACAATATGTGGCAACAGGAGTATATCAACCGCCATTATATGCCCACACCTAATGACCAACCCCAAGCCTACACTTTCCGAAAAAGTATCGAATTCATCAAACAAAATCATGAGGCTGATGATTGGTTCTTGCAAATAGAAACCTTCGACCCCCACGAACCATATTTCGTGCATCAGCAATATAAAGACCTCTATCCCTATGACTCACAGCAATTCCAACAAGATTGGCCCACCTATGGACCTGTTACGGAGCCGCCAAAACTCGTCCAACATCTGCGATATGAATATGCTTCACTCCTCAGTATGTGCGATGACCAACTCGGCAGGCTATTAGACACAATGGATAAGTATCAACTTTGGGATGACACCCTTCTCATTGTTGGTACAGACCACGGCTTCTTGTTGGGTGAGCATGATTCATGGGGCAAGAATATTCATCCTTGGTATAACGAAAACGCCCACACGCCCCTCTTCATCTGGGACCCGCGCGCCAAGATACAAAAGGAACGTCGTCACAGTCTCGTACAACTAATAGATTTTCCAGCGACATTACTTGAATTTTTTGGTGTGGATAGACCATCAGATATGCAAGGTGTTCCATTAAAAGACACTATTGTCAGCGATTCGCCTGTACATGAAGCGGGCTTATTCGGCTCATTTGGCGGGCATGTTAATGTGACCGATGGTAACTATGTTTATATGCGCGCACCCATCGACCCCCACAATCAGACCCTATACGAATACACGCTGATGCCAACCCACATTCGTTCCCATTTCTCAATAGATGAACTGCATACTGCTGAGCAAGTCAAACCTTTTGACTTTACGAAAGGATGTCGCCCCCTTCGAATCGAAGGTAAACCATGGGCAATTCCAAATCCCTGTGACAATCTCTTATTTGATGTCATAGCCGACCCGCTTCAACAACTCCCGCTAGATGCACCCAATATCGAGCAATTGATGACCGAATATCTCGTTCACCTCATGCAAGCCAATGATGCACCAGACGAACAATACACTCGCGTAAACCTACCAATATCAAGATGATGAAAGGTCGAGTGTCCAACTTATCAGACATGCCTTTTGCAATACAATAAGCAGAAATTACTAATGACGTGGCAGTAGCATGACTGTTGGCGAGCAGATCACATATCGAGAGGTAATTGAACAGGATGTCCAGATTGTGCTGAGCGATAAGCGGCAACGACGATTTCCGTAGCTTTGTAGCCATCGTTTCCTGTAATGGTTGGCTGACGTAGTCCTCGAATCGATGCAATGAACTCGTTTATCATGCCTTGATTCGCATCCGATCCCCAAGGAGCATAGGTAGGTCGTCCGACAGATTGACGATAGACCGTTAGTCCCTGCTTAAAGGCATCGAGCGTGACCAAGCCCTTTTCACTGACAATCTCCATCGTTAAGCCACCCCACGTCGGATAGTAAGGCGGTTTGCTCCAGCTGCAATCAAGGCTAGCGAAGGTTCCATTCTCAAAGGTGAGCATCACCAAGCCACCTGTCTCGACATCGACTTCATCGCCATGAAAGATTTGATTTGTCTCAGCATAAACTTCAACAACTTCGCTCTTTAAGTACCAACGCAATAAGTCTACCAAATGCACGATATGGTCCATGATTGCACCGCCACCCGCGCGCGATTTATCGACAAACCAATCACGGTCTAAATTGGGCTGTCCTTCTGCTTGATGAAAGCGAGGTAACGAACCTTGATTTGCGCCATTAATGCCATAGATTTGTCCGAGCGATTGTCCATTAACGAGTTGTTGAATTTCAACTGCCGGGGGGCTAAAGCGCATCGGAAATGCTGTCATTAAATTGACACCCGCCCTTTGACAAACATCGACTATTCCTTGCGCGTCTTCTAAAGTTGTCGCGATAGGTTTCTCGCATAAGACATGCGCACTTGCTTCTGCGGACATTTGGACAAGCGGGAGATGGGTTGTATTCTCCGAGGTGATAATCACCCCATCCGGTTTTTCAGTAAGGAGATGTTCATAGGAGTCAAAGCGACGAAGGTTGAATTCTTTTGCAAAATATTGTCCACGAGTGATGTTATCATCCGCAAAGCCAATAAGGTCGACATCGGGGATCGCTCGGAGATTATTCACATAGGCTTCAGCATGAAGATGTGCAAAGCTCAAGATACCGATTCGCATTAGCGCAACTCCTCAATGACAACGGGTTGTCCGGTTTGAGCAGATTGTGTTGCGGCGAGGGCAATTTCGAGGGCATGGAGTCCATCTTGGGCTGTGACGGTTGGTTTGGTCTCTTCCCCTGTCAATAGCTGATAAAAATGCTTAATCTGTGTGGCATAGGGGTCTTCGCTCAAGGGACTTGTCGGTACAGCAATATCGGGATTATCCGCGTCATTATCGGTCATGAGATGAATCCGAAGCGGTGTTGAACTGTTGACGGGATGTTCAATCAAACCTTTGTCCCCAGCAATTTCTAATGCGGTCTCAAACATGGGCGCCGGATAAGCCCACGCGCCTTCGATATTGGAGAGCGCGCCGTTCTCATGTCGTAGGATGACCAGCGCATAATCTCCGACGGAATCGGGTTGATTAGTGCGGACATGCTTAGCAAAGACCTGTTTTACATCCCCAGCAACCCAGCGCGCATAATCATAATCGTGAATCATCAAGTCGTGGAGCATCCCGCCCGATTTCTCGACATCATGAAACCAACTTTCCTCGCCTGCTTTGGGTTGAAAACTTGCCCGTTTAAGCCGAACTACCCCAACTTTGCCGATTTCACCTCGCTCTACAATACTCTTCGCTTGAGCATATTCGGGAAAGAAACGAACTACATGCGCTACTAACAATTGCACTCCCGCATTTTGACATATCTCTATCATCTCGCGAGCTTGAGTGAGAGTACGTGCGAGGGGTTTTTCACAAATGATATGTTTACCAGCTTTTGCTGATTGTATGACCATCTGATGATGCAGATGCGTTGGAGTGCAAATATCTACCACATCGACATCGGCGATTAGAGCATCAAGATTTTTGTAGGACTTCGTATTATATTGTTTAGCGACTTGTTGCATGCGTTCTATATTAAGCGAATAGATACCTGCTAAGGTTGCAGGCGTTCTTGCCCATGCAGAGGCGTGTGTTGTTCCCATGAATCCTGCGCCTATGATGCCGACTCGAAGCATGGCTTGCCTTTCGTTTATTTCACTGCACCAGCGGTCAACCCGCGAATCAGTTGTTTGGAGAAAATAATATAGAGGATAATGACGGGAATAGCAGATAAGGACAAGGATGCGAGTACGGCATTCCAATCGTTCACAAATTGCCCCATGAAGATTTGTGCGCCCAATGTCACAGTTTTCGTTGATTCGCCCGGAGCCAAAATCAAGGGGAACCACAGATCATTCCAAATGGGAATCATATTAAAGACGGCAACTGTGCCAATCGCAGGACGTACAAGCGGGAGCGTCATAAAAAAGATACGATATTCACTGGCTCCATCGACGCGCGCGGCATCTTTCAAATCACGTGGGACTTGCCGGAAAAATTGCTGAAGAATGAAAATCGCTAATGGCAAGCCCGACGCTGTATAGACCAAAATCAACGCTGTAAGTGTGTTCGCCAATCCGAGCGAGACAATCAAACGCAATAGGCTCACTGTACCGAGGCGAATGGGAATCATAATGCCTAAGGCAAGGTATAAACCCATAAGTGTATTGCCCTTAAACCGATATTCCGCTAGAGCATGTGCCGCCATCGCGCCAAATAACAAGATAAAGAACAATGCGCCAACAGTCACGATGAAGCTATTGGCAAAATAACCATCGAAACTCGCGCGCTTAAACACAGTTTCATAGCCAACAATATCGAATGTTTCGGGATTGGGGAATTCGTAGGGGGTGCGGAAAATCGCCCGACGTGACTTGAACGAATTCAATACCACTAACACTACTGGGAAGAGTGCAATTAGGGTGTAGAGAAGCAAAATCCCATGCGATGCGATGAATTGAAAGAGATAATCGGGTCGTGATAATTTGGCTCTCACAAGTCTTGACTCACAATTCTATGCTCAACACACGACGTTGCCAGATGACCATGTAGACCAAGACACCCGTGAGGATAATCAAGAACATCACCCCTGCAATGGTCGCCCCCATGGTCGGATTTCCCGGTTGCAGTTGAATCCCAAAGAAGGTGCGATAGAAGAATGTCCCCATTAAATCTGTTGAGAAATTCGGACCCGCGAGTTCCGATTGGGTTGCGTAGACCAAATCAAAGGCATTAAAATTGCCCACAAAGGTTAATACGCTCACAATACCCACCGTGGGCAAAATCAAGGGAAATTTAATCCGCCAGAACACCTGCCACGCATTGGCTCCATCGACGCGCGCTGCTTCGAGCAGTTCGTCGGGTATACCAATTAAAGCCGCTAAAAAGAGCATCATGGGAATTCCAACAAACTGCCAAACCGAGACCAAGGATAATACAGGTAAGGCGGTCTCTTCTAAGCCAAGCCATGGCTGATTCTGAATAGAAAAGAGTGCCAGAATATCACCGGAAATGCCCCATAATGGACTCAGGATTAACCGCCAGATGAACCCCACCAAGACAAACGACATCACCGTCGGGATAAAAATAAGGGTTCGAAATATGGTCTTACCACGTACAATTTTAGAACTGAGCAATGCCGCGAGTAACAAGCCAATTGGGTTTTGTACCAACATATGAACAATGAAGAAAAAGACATTATTGAGGAAAGCCCCTTGTAAGCGTGGCGACCAACGCTCGTGGGTGAGTAAGGTCTCATAATTTTGAAGTCCAACGAAAACTTCAACACCCTCTTCTGTCGGTGCATAAAAACTCAGCCGAAGTGAATCGACTAAGGGCAAAATCATAAAAACTGTATAAATGATTACAGCGGGTGCTAAGAAGACAAGGATATGGGTGGGGAAAGGCTTTCGTCGGCTATCGGCTTGCACGGTGATTATTCCAGATATATATATTCACATTTAGAAAAAATAGGGACGATAACCATCGCCCCTATGATGTGTGATACGACTAGTTCTTGCTTAGTTTTGTTGTGGTTCGTACCATTCTTCCAAACCACCTTGGACGAAATCAGCCGCTTCCTGTGGTGTCATTTCGCCATTGAGAACGTTGGCACTGGCTTGCCACAGGTCGAGTTCGTTATTCGGTTCGCCACGAGACAGAATTTGATAGGCAGAGCGAATAGTGGATTCACATTCTGCACGCCAGCCGATGAATTCTGCCGCAAGGGGGTCTTCTACAGAAATCTCATGATTGGAAAGTGTAAAGAAGCCGGGGAGCGCATTGGTGTAGAGTTCTGCAAAGTCAGCAGTCGTCATCCACTCAAGAAAGGTCATCGCCGCTTCTTGATTGGGGCTAGCTGAGTTCAGTCCAAGTGCAATGTCGGTATGATCGCTGATGTAGCAGGTTTCTGCACCTTCTGGAACTGGGGGTTTGAAAGCACCCATCTCAAAGTCAACGAGTGGATTGAAGACACCAATATCCCATGAACCCGCTGGATAGACTGCCGCCAGACCGAGTGTGAAGAGATTCTGTGAGTCCGGGTAGGTTTGGGCTTGATAGCCATCTGACAAATAGGGTTGCCAGCGTGCCAGTGCTTCAAAGGCTTCGAGGAAACCCCCTTCATTATAAGCGGCATCGCCACTAATAAGAGCATTGCGTCCATCTTCACCTAGCCAATAATTCGGACCAATGTTTTGGTAACCCATCGTTGCGGATTCCCATTGATCGCTTGTTCCGATTGCCAGTGCTTCATACATCCCGCTATCGCTGACAGCTTGCAATAGTGCTAAGAATTCTTCTTCGGTGGCAGGTTCTGCTAAACCGAGTTCTTCAAAGATCACCGTATTATAGAGGAAACCATGAATGACAGATGCCATGGGAACACAGAACACATCTGATCCATCGTCTGTTATCCATGCACTTTTGGCAACATCGCTAAAGTTGTCCATACCGGAAAGATCATTCAGCGAAACC
The DNA here is from genome assembly GCA_028284565.1 of Anaerolineae bacterium. The sequence goes on from JANQRM010000237.1 coordinate 21,109, forward strand.
AGATGTCCATCTTCAAATTGTTGGAGTGACTGGTCGAAGGGGCGGCAGGTAATCAAATCGCCAGCTGTACCCGCTTCGAGTTTTGCCGCGAGAGCCGCATTGTATTGGGCTGGGTCACCCACAGGTGCGAAAATTACTTCAATATCTGGATGAACTTCATTAAACGCAGGGATAATGACATCTTCCCAAATCGTCAAATCGTCATTCCTCCAGCTTTCAATTATAAGAGTTCCGCCATCTTGTGCGCTTCCAACTCCAATACTCATTGTGAAAGCCATAATCAAAACCAATAATATTAATTTACGCATGTTGATGCCTCCAAAACATTTCGCTATTCAAGGTTGAACGATACAGTGGACTATACCTCATTCCACTGTCCTATGCTACAGCTTTGCTAGTTACCCCAACCGTATTGAACTTCATACTAATCCGACTCAAGTGGCATCTCTTTCGTTCTCCTCAATCAGCAGTTGACAATTTATGGCTTGCTCGACGTATAAGCAGAATTGAGTGCTTTATTCAGACCAATTCGCTTGACCTTCCAGTAACTGGAAGGTATATAGTCGCTTTTAGCTAGCTACAACACGATAAGGGTGCATCATGCTATTGATTGGAGCATTCTCTCGGCTGACGCGCGTACCAGCCAAGACCTTGCGCTACTATGACGACATCGAATTGTTCAAACCCGCGCACTACGACCCCGAAACGGGCTATCGATACTATTCGGTAGAACAATTGCCTCGTTTACACCGGATTGTCGCGCTCAAAGGCTTGGGCATGTCACTCGACCAAATCAAGTCCTTACTCAAGGACAATGTCAGTCCGGAAGAAATTCGTGGAATGCTGAAGATGAAACGTGCGGAAATCATCGACAAGCTAGAGGAAGAAGCCATGCGGTTGATGCTCCTCGAATCCTATCTAAATCAACTGGACAATGAAGATGGTGATGTGCAATACGATGTTGTTCTCAAACCAATTGATGCGATATGTGTCGCTTCGGTGCGCGGTATCATGCCTAAGTTAGAGCTAATTGGTGAAACGGTTGTCGACTATCTCTCAGTGTTACATGCTCATCTCGAAGCCCATTACATCAAGCCGATTGGTGCGCATTGTCATATCTATCACGATGAGGAACTCCATGCAGAGAATATCGACATCGAAATCGCCTACCCTATCGCGGAGTCAAATAACCTTCCCGATAGTGACCGCGTGATAATACGGACGCTTGAGCCGATAGAACAGATGGCATCGGCGGTGCATCACGGTCCCTTTGTCAATATGCTCCGTGCCAATGTCGCCATCATGCGCTGGATTTCAGACAATGGCTATGAAGTCGACGGACCCTATCGTGAACTTTATCTTCAGTATCAACCCATGGGCGATCAGCAAAATTGTGTCACAGAAGTGCAATTCCCTGTGATACGAAGTCGTTTATCTAACCACATACAGGAACAAACATCATGAGCCAACTGACTATCTTCATCAAAACCCGTTGCCAACCCGGTAAACGTGACGAAGTTTTCAAACTCTGGGAAAAGCACCTCCAGCCCCGCTTGATGAACAACCCCGACCAAATCGGTTATTCGTTCTCATTCGACAACTACGATGAAAATGTCTTCCATCTCTTTGAACTCTATGCCAGTCAAGAAGCCTTCCAAGCCAATTCACAGGAATCATGGTTTGCAGACTATATGGCAGAGGCGGGACCCCTCCTCGATGGCGAACCTGAATTCAGTATGTCAACACCACAATTCACAAAGGGGATGTAGCTCAAATCCAGATCAAAGCACTCAGTCAGGGCGTACAGCTGTACGCCCCTACAGGAATTTTTTCTGTGTAGTAAAATAAGGTCATCCGACGCATCATACTTGGCTTATAATTGATGACTGACCTGTTCCCCCTCCCTCAACACATCCCAGACTTTGATACTGTGGTAGACTTTGCCCTAGCGACAGTTGCACCAAGTAGTGCAGAGACCTATCAGCGAAGTTATGACTTGTGGGTAGATTTTTGTATGAATCACTCGCTACACCCGCTTGATTTACGCCCTCTGCATGTCCGCGATTTTCTGGTTTCGCAGGAAGTCACCAAACGCACCCGCCAACGCCATCTTGCCGCCCTTCGCAAACTGGCACGCACCCTCGCGCTCAATCCCAATGACAGCACCTTCAAATTCATCTATGAATCACTGCGTTTGCTCAAGGTGCCAGAAGTCAATCTCGGTGGCACAGAACGAGAACGCCGAGTGTTAAGCCTCCAACAAATCGTGCGGATTTTTGAGGTCTGGCAAGAAGATAAAATCATTCACAAGCGCAATACTGCTCTGCTCGCAGTGTTATTTTATACCGGCATACGTCGGAGCGAAGTTGTTCAACTAAAATGGTCAGATATTGACCTTGAAGCAGGCATCATTCGCGTCCGTCATGGGAAAGGCGATAAATCCCGCGAAGTCACTATTGTCGAAGGCTCAGAAGATACCGCTGTCCGTGCTTTAGCTAGCTATCGACATGCGCTGATTATGGCAACTGACGCAACACGCGAGTTCATCTTTTGTCCCATTGGCAAAGGCGATAAAGTCGGCACCGACAAGCCTGTCAATGTCCGTGCGATTAATCAAATTATCGAGAAAACAGTGGAAGCCACCGGAACCAATTTCACCCCACATGATGCCAGACGCACCATCGGTACAGACCTACTCGCCAATAGTCACCCTGTTGCTGATGTGCAAGCACAATTGGGTCATAGTCACGCCAGTACCACCATCCAAAGCTATGCCCTCCCTGCTGATGCCCGCAAACGTCGTGGCCGCTTCAAGACCAGCTACTAAAATCTTGTTGATGCTTGCGGATTTATAACCGATTCAAACGGCAAACTAACGCAAAAGGTATGAAGTTCTCATAAACCTAACACCTACCTTAACCCCTTGAAACATCCTCTAGCCGTATAATAAAAGCAAACTTTATAGGTACATAGAATATGGGCTTCACGTGAAAATTCCTTCTGTGTTGGCATTTTTACCGCGACAGGACGAATCGCCACGCCAGCAATATCAGATATATATGGTGACTGCCACAGCCATTTTCATCATCATTGGTTGCCTTGTGTTGACACTCTACGCTTTGCTGGAGCGTCCCAGAGATACAAACATATATATTATTGCGGGCATGATTGCTGGCACACAGGGTTTGGTTCTTTGGCTCATTCATCGTCGCAGTTTACAAAAAGCTGGCTGGGTCAACATTATGGTCCTTTGGGTTGGCATAGGTTATGGGTCTTATGTCTCTGGTGGGGTCTATGCCTCTGCAGTGACACTGTTCCTTATTCCACTTATTTTATCCGTCATTTTGTTAGGCACGCGCATTACGCTTGTCTTGCTCATTGCCACGCTAATCTTTTTTGGCTTCTTAGTCTTCGTCGAAGTCAATGGAGCCTTGCCCGTCGCAACAGCCCGTGACCTTCCCTATCGCCTGATGGTCATTGGGGGGAATACCATTTTCATTGTGGTTTTATTTATGTATCACATGATTAAAATGCGCGAAGCCGAAGATAAAAATACTCAACTATCGCTTCAAGCAGAACGTCTCCAAGTGCAACAACAACTCACCCAAGACCTCGCCCACGATCTACGGACACCCTTGGCGATACTCAATACCCAAACCTACCTCATCAAAAAACGCCTCGACAATGGAGAAAATATCACGCCCTACATGGAACGCCTCGAAACTTATAGCCAAAAACTCGACCAGATGATTGATGGATTTTTTCAGCTAACCCGCCTCGACTCAGATTATCAACCCGATACATGGCAAAATGTCGATTTGGCGTATTTGCTCCCACTAATCGCCGACCAATTTCAAGACTATGCTCATCGCCAACATATTCACTTGGATGTTGACATTGCACGTCCTCTTGATCACTATCTAGTCTATGGTGAAGCCAGCCTCCTACAACGAGCCATCGAAAACTTGATTGAAAACGGCATCCGTTATGGAAAAGCAAAAGGAGAAGTTTGCCTCAAATTGTCACATGAGGCGGAATTCGTTCATCTCAAGGTGACGGACGATGGGCGTGGCATCGCACCAGAAGAACAAACTAAAATATTTGATCGTTTCTATCGAGTCAATGACGCTCGGACGATGGATGAGAAAACCGGAACCGGAATCGGATTGTCGATTGTCAAGCGGATTGTCGAAATTCATGGGGGCGATATTCAAGTAACCAGCACTATCAATCAAGGCAGTGAGTTTTCAGTTCGTTTGCCCTTTTCGCCGTTTCAATTGGCACAGTCAGCCAAAATGTCATAGACTATCTTCCTTCGCTAGCTAATCGACAATATCCAATCAATCCCTCAAATTTTCATCATTTCCTCCAGATTACCCCTTTATTTTGAGAATTTTCAGCTATAGTAATGTATTGTTATTCAAAGACACCGCACACTCATCGTAGGAGGCATCTTGCGGATTATCATCACTGGAGGCAGTGGCTTTATCGGCTCGCATTTATGTGAGCGTTTTCTTGCAGAGGGGCATCAAGTTGTCGCCGTCGATAATTTGATCACGGGTTCAACTGACAACATTGCTCACCTTGTTGGGAATGAGAATTTCCAATTTATCAAGCATAATGTCAGCAATTATATCTTTGTTCCCGGCGAGGTTGATATGGTCATGCACTTCGCCTCTCCTGCCAGCCCGATTGATTATCTTATGCACCCGATTCCCACACTCAAAGTTGGCGCACTGGGGACTCATAATGCACTGGGTTTGGCACTTGCGAATAACGCTAAGTTTATGCTGGCTTCCACCTCCGAAATTTATGGAGACCCACTCGAACATCCACAAAAAGAAAGCTACAACGGCAACGTCGATGCGATTGGTCCACGTGGAGTCTATGATGAAGCCAAACGCTATGGTGAAGCCTTGACTATGGCATATCATCGGGCGCATGGATTGGATACCCGCATCATTCGGATTTTTAATACTTATGGTCCTCGTATGCGGATGAATGATGGACGAGTTGTCCCGAATTTCATTAAGCAAGCCATACAAGGCAAGGCACTCTCGGTTTATGGCGATGGGTCACAGACCCGCGCTTTTCAATACGTCGATGATTTGGTCGAAGGCATTTCTCGATTGCTATTCAATGTGACTTTTCATGAACCCGTCAACCTTGGTACAACCCGCGAGATTAACATGCTCGAATTCGCGGAGATTGTGAATCGAGTTGCCGAGAATCCAGCTGGCATCATCATGGAACCTGATAAGCGCATCGAAGGCGACCCACAACGACGCAAGCCTGACATCACCCGTGCGAAAGAACTGCTCGGTTGGGAACCCAAAGTGCCACTGGAAGACGGTCTTAAGCAAACAATCGCCCACTTTCGGGATAAAGTTTAGTAAGACGATGAAAGTAAGGGCGGTTCGCGAACCGCCCTTACGTTGAATAACTTTCTTGTTGCAAAATATGACATTCATTCTGGACTTTTATCAGTCATGTGCATCATTTGTTTAACAATCCAAGAGGATCACAATGCGTAACATCTGTGTTATCGGTTCGGGCTATGTCGGCTTAGTGACTGCCACCTGCTTTGCAGACTTGGGCAACAAAGTCACTACTGTCGATATTAGCCAAGAAAAAATCGACAATCTAAAACAAGGCATAATGCCGATTTATGAGATGGGCTTAGAAGATTTGGTCGAGCGCAACGTCAAAGCGGGTCGCCTCTTCTTCACCACCTCGTATGAAGACGGCTTGCAAGATGCTGAGTTCGTCTTTATATGCGTCGGGACACCCTCTGGTGTGGATGGTGAAGCCGACTTAAAATATGTGCGGTCTGCCGCGACCACAATTGCAGAGACCATGACTCGCCCACTTATCATCATCAACAAGTCCACCGTTCCTGTTGGGACAGGTGATTGGGTGACTCAAATTGTCTCGAATGCTCAGCCCTCCCCCATCGACTTCTCAGTGGTAAGTTGTCCCGAATTCTTGCGTGAAGGTTCGGCAATTGCCGATTTCCAAAATCCAGACCGCAACGTCTTCGGCTCAACTAATCCCGCAGCGGCACAAGCTGTCGCTGATTTATACGCCCCACTGAATTCAGAGACGGTCATCACAGACCTTCGCACCGCTGAGATGATTAAGTATGCCTCGAATGCGTTCTTGGCAACCAAAATCAGTTTCATCAATGAGATGAGCATCATCTGTGAACGGCTCGGCGCAGATGTCACCGAAGTGGCACGGGGCATGGGCTTCGATACCCGCATTGGTCCCCAATTCTTGAAAGCAGGCGTGGGCTATGGTGGCTCTTGCTTCCCGAAAGATGTGAAAGCACTCGCACACATGGCGCAAACGCACGGGATGCATCCGCAATTGCTCAACGCTGTGATGGAAATCAATGACTTCCAACGCAAACACATCGTCCTGAAAGTCCGTGACTTGCTTGATAACAATCTTGAAGGCAAGAAGGTCGGTATCTTGGGCTTGGCATTTAAGGAAAATACAGATGATGTCCGCGAATCGCCCTCCCTTTCCATCGCACGCTCGCTCATCAATCAAGGTGCATCGGTTAAAGGTTACGATGCCGTCGCTGGCGAGAATGCGCTCAAAGAAGTGCCAGATATTCAACTTTTCAACTCGCCCTACGAGACGGCTGAAGGGGTTGATGCTTTGCTTATCTTGACACCATGGAATGAATTTAAGCACCTGAATATGGCGAAAATCCGTGACGTGATGACAGGCAATATCTTGGTCGATGGGCGCAATATGTACGACCCACAAGCCATGCACGACCTTGGCTTTGTCTATCGTTGTGTTGGGCGGGGCTACAATGGTGATGGTATCATCACTGCTGAAGAAACCCCAGCCGAACCTGTAGCTGGAGACTAAA
>JANQRM010000489.1 GCA_028284565.1 Anaerolineae bacterium
ACCATATAAGCCTCTAAATTGGGAAACAGCGTTTCAATCGCCGTGCGTTGGATGATTTGCTCAGCTTGTCCCCAATCACCCGTCTGTTCGTACAGGCAATAGGCTTGATGAAATTGCGTCGGCGGTTGGCAATCATCGACCATCTCCAACCACAAGCGCGAGTTCTCACCATTTTCAGGAAGCACCCAGTCCTCATGATGACGCATCACCCGCGCAAAAGCATAATCTGTCGCCGTGAGACCTGCCACTTGCCCCAACACTAGAGTAGACAGTAGGGAATAAAGCAACCATGAAACACCAAAGCCCACTAACATCGCCAAAGCACGTCGCCAACTGCGCGTGTAAAAGCCATAGACCAGCGCATAGGGCAACATCAAATAGCGTCCAATCGAGCGTGTCAGCCACAAAAGCATCATCAAGATACCCGGCATGACATCTCTCCAAGTCACTCGCCGTTGAATGCGTGTTGCCATAGGCGGAAGCAAAAAGAGAAACAACACCGCCAGCAAGAAGATATAAAGCGGTTCTGCGCCTGTCAGATTAAAGGTCACACCCACTTGCACATCCGTCAACAAAACAATCCCAACCAACATCGCCAAAATCGGACTATAGGCACGTAGCGCAAAATAATAAAGTGGAGCAATCAACGCAGACATAATGAACTGCAAGGCAATCAACCAAAATGCCGATCCCATCCACTTATACGTCACCAGAATTAGAAAGGGATAAAGAGGATAAGTCACATTGTCCAGTAGGGGGACATCATAGCCCGCTAGTCGCTCAGCATACAAAAAGAACAAGTCCGAATCAGACGCTTGAGCTGGCGGATACGCGAGTAACAAGAAGAGATTGCGAAGGATAGCAATCAGCACAAAAGCAATCGGCACAGCACGATGACTCGCAAACTTAGATAGACGTGCGACCCATTGCTGTAATTTCGGCGTTGAGATGGTCGATTCCGTGAGACCGTTTTTAAGCCAGTGCATTCGTGATTCTCATTCAAAAAGTCGGAGGATGATAGGGCTTGCAAAAAGATATGTCAATGAGAGGCATCGTAAATTCTATGTATAATAGGATTATGATTTTATCGACTCGCATAAAGGGCAATCCGTGACTGCACCTCGTTTAGTCTTGCCACAAGGTCGCCGTCGGCGTGGACGCATATTTCGTCTATTTCGCGTTATCTGGCAAGATACACAGGCTCTCATCAAAGAGTTTCGTCGTCCCCTGATTGCCTTTATTTTGGCAGTCTTCGTGGGTGGCTATATTTATGGTGAATTGCTCATCGTTGCAGGCAAATCACCAGTGCCCTATATCGACCTGCCCTATTACATGCTCTCCTTGATGATTTTGGAACCGCCAACCGACGTTCCAACCGAGCCTTATCTCATCATGTTTTGGTATTTGTTGCCCTTGATTGCGGTGTATATCATCGGACAAGGGGCGGCGGATTTCTTCCGATTATTTTTTGTCCGTACAGAACGGCGTGACGCTTGGGAGGCGGCTGTGGCATCGACCTATCGCAATCATGTGATTCTTATTGGCATTGGGCATGTGGGCTTCCGTGTGGCACGAACTCTCGTCAGCATGGGCTTTGAAGTGGTCGCCCTCACCGACAAAATCCCCTCAGATGTAGACGATGGCATTAGCCAATTGGGGATTCCTGTCGTCGTTGGAGATGGGCGTTTGCCCAAGACCTTACGCGATGCCGGCATTGACCATGCCCAATCTATTGTGATATGCACCTCAAATGACCACATCAACCTCGAAATCACCATGCGCGCGCGGGACTTGAATCCCAATATCCGCATTGTCACACGCATGTGGGATGACCGCTTTGCCAGCCAATTGCACCGTTTTATGGATGTCGAAGTCCTGAGCGCGTCGGATTTGGCGGCTCCCGCATTTGCAGGCGCATCCGTCGATATTGATATTACCCAAACCCTGTCCATCGCTGGCGAAGACTACAGCATGATTAAGCTACAAGTCCGAGCTGGGTCATTCATGGATGGACAGACCATCGAACATCTCCAAGATGACGAAGGCGTAGATGTCGTCTTGCATGGGCGCAATGGACAAGAACCGGATGTCCATCCCCCACGCGGAACGATTGTACAAGGTGGCGATACCCTCGTGTTATTCGCACAACATTCCAAAATTACCGATATTGTCTCGCGGAACCGACCATAGATGAGGCAGGTTGTTTAACCAGCCCCATCGAAATGTTATTACCGTTTGGGAAAACGACTCAATATTGTAATCGCTTCTGGCATCGGAGCCTTTTGTCCCAATTTCAAGTCACCCAAATTGGTCGCTTTGGCACGAGACGAACCCGCAAACACGCCGAGTTCCGTCCCCACTTTGCGATTATTTTTCTTCATCAAGGCTTGTCCCAACTGATAGCCCTCGCTGTCGATACTACAACTG
>JANQRM010000513.1 GCA_028284565.1 Anaerolineae bacterium
CAGTTGGTGGGAACGCTCGGATGAAAAACTTCGCCCGTATCTACTGAGCCACCTTGCACCAGAAGTGCAAGAACGTTATTTTGAGACACCCGAAACTCGTATAGTGGACTATGTTGATCCATTTACTGGTGAGGTTTTCAGGTATGATGAAATTCGGATGGAAATCCAAAAAGCCTCAGAATCTGAAGAATTTATTTCCGATCAAATCTCTGTCGTAGATAGCGTGTTTCGTGTCTTTCTTACCAATGGCAATGTTCCTCTAACGCCTCGTGAACTTGCAGAGAAAACCAACCGAGAAGCCCGCGCTATTTTAAAAACCTTTGGCAGTACTACCCACGTTTATAAGGGCATACGTCCATATCAAGCATCTTAGGAGAACTCTATGGGTCGTGTGATAAACACCAATAACCCCGGTAAACGTCGCAACCACTTCATGCGTACATGTGCAGAAATATTACGCCATCTCAGTCAAAAGCAGGATATTGATGATGACGTCAAAGACATGACGGCGATGCTTGTCTACAGTTTGCGCGCCATAGATGATACCGTTGAAGAATCCATTTGTGCGTGGGAAAAACGAGGCTATTGGAAGAAAGCCGACGACTTCCAGCAGAAGTGGTGGTGGGCTTCCTTGATGGCGAATGATATCGAAAAACTCGTTCGATCAGATAATTGGAAAAGATTACCAGATAAGATGATTAAGTTGCTTCCACATTTTTCCAGCATCAAAATCAATAAACTCACCCGCAAGACTTCCACATGGGCTGGATGCTACGACAAGCTAATGGCAGAAAATGAGCGAACACATTAGCCTCTAAAGTTTTCTTCAAGCCACAACTCAAATCCTTCAGAAACCAAGGTTTTTTCGGTATCACTTAATCGTCGAAAATCTGCTTCACTAAATTCCCACACCTCAAATCGTCCTTGACTAAGGACCAAAGAAGGGAACAGAGCGACCACATCTCCTACGTTGATTTCAACAGACTGAATTTGACCAACCGCTTGTAACAGAGAAAGCCAATAGCGTGGCGAACTGAGTTTCTCACCGAAACCCGCTATGATGTCCGATAGTCGATTAGCTCGTGAGATGGTTCCGTCAACCTGTACGGTCCGTGCATAATTCAGCACTTGTTCGCCAGACAGAGATTGCAATCCTGAATTAAACCAAACTCGTTGGACTTCGTATTCACCATCAATCGGAAATCGACTATCCTCAATCACTCTAGGAATATAAATTGGCACGCCATTCACTGCGTTGATTAGAGTCTCTGTACTTTCATAATTAAGTTCGATAGTGGTATCAATCTCGATATTTAATTGCTGGGTCAAAGCATTAGCAAGCGATATCGAGTCATCAAATTCGCGTATAAGTTGCAAGACATCACCTGTATATAGCATAATTTCCGATGGAAGCGCAAATTGACTGATTTGAAACGTCTTTGGACGAACATGAAGCAGAATTACTCCATCACTTTGTGGTGGAACAGAATGGTCCCATCCAACAAGAAGCAGGGTTATAGGAGGTGGAGGTGCAATTAGATAGACTGTGATTCCAAAGAAAAATAAGCTCAGCATTAACAGCAAAAAGACAATAAGCAGGGAAGCAAATTTTTTTATCAAACGAAATCGCCGTACGGGTGAATCAATTGCCCGCATAAAGGGTCCAATTGACAAAATTGGGAGCTAAACCAAAAATAGCACTATAGGGGTCGCTCAGGAAGATAACTCCCTCATCAGATGTTTGCGCTTGCACACTATAGGGTTGTTCCCATTGTTGTGTTGCCCAACCGATTCGATTACGAACCGCTTCATTCCCACGCCATAACATTCCAAAACCTCGTCTAGGTTCCCATCGAGCAGATGGTGGAGATTGTCCAAATCCTTCTTCTGCCATTCCTTCATTGAAATAATCACGGAAGACTTGCCAGCGAGGTTGTATTTCATCGTTATACATTACATAAATTGAATCTGTTCGGCGAACCCAAATCATGTACCCATTCTCAAATCGTTGATAGACTCCTTGGTCTGCGAGGGGCGGATTGACAGGACATGCCTCCGGGCGAGGTTGAATAAAGAACCATGTGCTATCACACACACGTGTTACAGGTTGTACTACAACACTCGTCACCGGAATAATAACGCTTGTAGGAAGTACAGGAGCTGTCGTCGTGGCAGTGACAGTCACTGTTGGAGTGTTAGTCGGAGGTTGTGTCTGTGTTTGCGTAGGAGTCAGCGTTGGTGTCTTACTAGGAGGCAAAGTCGGAGTTACGAGTACAAAATCAGCATCAACGGTCACTGAGTCTAGAGGCGAAATCACTTCTGTTAGGCGTGGGGGCGTGGGACTGAATGCAAGTGTCGGTAAATTCTGAGTAACGGTTGATAGAGCCAAGGCGACATCACTTACTAGCCGAGGACCATCTCCAACCGTTGAAGTATCGGGTTCACAAGCAACAAATAAGATAAGGCTTAGTAATCCAATAATGAAATAAGGTCGACGCATTCTGTTACTCACAACCATTCATTCCTGCACCTCTTCTGATTGTATTCGCATCGCCTATTTGTGCAATTGGTAAATTTAGGAGGCGCATTTTCCAGTTATTCTTGTATAATTTGTCTAATCATGTTAAACGTTATGTCTATTCTGATATCTATACAGAACATCGGCGGAGTAGAACGATGGCAAAAAAAAGCAAGAGCGAAGCTCGTGCAGAACGAATGACATGGTTTCTATTGGTACTGATGTTTGTGTCACTGAATCTTTTGCCAGAAAATGTTGTCCTTCCCAACGCAACTATTCCCTTTTTAGGCGGTTCTATTCTGTTCTTCTCTGGGATATATCAATATTTTCGCAAGTGGCGTGTTAACTTTGTGACATGGATTGCCGCAACGCTGATGATCGTAATGGGTGTCTATAATGTTTATACTCGTCCCGATCTAAATTTTACTGTTTTAGCTCTAGTTCTAACCGTCATTGTGATTGTTTTTGGCATTATCACCAACGAAACTTAGGCGCACGTTTCATTTGGATATTCAAGATACTATGACTAAGGATACATCTTCCCCAATTACTATAGAAGATATTCGGAAACTGACACTTCCGATTAGCGCGCAAGTCATCACAGGTGACGGATTATTGAATCAGCCAGTTGTATGGGCAACATTAATATATCCAGATGAAAAGCTCTTTCATAAAGAAATTCAGCCAAACGAACTTATCCTAATTGGCAAGAAAAATCATAGTAAAAGTCAAACTAGCGACTCAGAGATTATTCATTGGGCTACTGAAAAGAAAGTGACCTGTCTCGTCACACAAATACCCTTTTCCCCCACTGCGCTTGCTGAAGCCAAAGCCCAGAATTTACCAATTCTCTTGTTACCACCAAATACACGAATTCGTGAAGTCGAAAAATCCATTATTAGCTTGCTTGTAAATCGAAAAGGGCAAATTGAACGCCGTGGGACTCAGATATATCGACAACTGACACAAATCTCTACCCAAAATGAAGGTATAGATGAGATTATTAGTGCAATGGCACGTCTCACAAATAAAGCTGTCATCTTGCAAGATAAAAGATTGAATATCATTTCGGATAAAATCCAACCCCAACTGATAAGCATCTGGGATGATATCGAGCAATTTCTACGAAAATCGAACAACTTGCCAGTCGAACTGAGTGACCGTCATCGCGTTTCCGAGATTGATTCACCCGTATTAATGCAAGCCCTCCCGACACCGGGGATGGCTCGCCTAGTCGCACCAGTTATTACACAGCACATAGGCAGAGGCTACCTTTCGATTGTTGGGTATGATAACGACCTCGACGAAATTGATGCCTTAGTCACAGAACATGGTGCAGAAGCCTGTGCGCTTGAGATGGCAAAGCAAAAAGCAGTCAGTGAAACAGAAAAACGTCTACGCGGAACCTTTTTGGATCGCTTATTACTCGGAGATGTCAGCCAGCAAGAAGCCATTCGACAAGGTGAACGATTCAATCATGATATGACGCAGAATCATATGGCAATGGTTCTCTCATGGCGCGGTAAAGAAAAGGAGAGTCCATCTATGCGTCGCTTAGAAACACTCGTTAATACCATTATTGGCAATCAAAACGCAGGCGCACTTGTCTGGATTCGAGAGAAAGAAAAAGAGGTCGTCGTATTTCATGCAACTGACCCAGAAAATCCCATCGACTACAGTCTTGAGCTAGCAAATGCTTTTACCAGTGATATTAATCGGCAATTCCCACAAAATCGGGTAGCCCTCGGTTTAGGACAAGTCGCGCGCGATATTAACTCATGGCGAACCAGTTATCGAGATGCTAAACAAGCAATGGAACTCGCTGTCCGACTTCAAACAGACGATCCTCTATATATCGGGGATTTAGGTGTTTACCAATTGATACTTGGATTAAAGGACAGAGAAAAATTATCTGAATTTTGCGACAACATTCTTGGCACTTTAAGCAAGTATGATGAACGGCAAAATGCCGATCTCATCAAAACGTTGGAAGCTTTCTTTAACGCACATGGCAATCTCTCGCAAACAGCTGAAGCCTTGATAGTTCACAGAAATACATTGCTTTACCGCATGAATAGGATCAATGAAATCGCAGGTATTGACCTCAATAGACCGGAAACTAGACTCGCTCTCCATCTTGCGTTAACGATTCGCCGATTGCTGGCATTGAACTAATTTTTGGCTGTAAAGTTTGCATAATTCCAAAGAAATATATTAAACATTAAACGTTTAATTTATCGAAACCTTAGGAAATCATCCTTTCTGTGTAACTTGCACAATGAAAATCTGATATTTCCATAATTTAAGAAAAAAGAGCAAGCGATATATTTCACAGGTTATTAAATTTGAAAAAGGATTATGGGGATGGTGCATAGAAAAGTAGCCAACAACGATTATACTCCTCCTCAAACCATTCATGATCTTCACCCAATTGACACAAATCACCGCGATGCCTGTGCACTAATCTGCGCTGTTCGCAAAGGCGGACAAGCCACTCATGGGAATGTCAAACGAACTATTGAAGCCCTCGCTCGCATGGGGCATCGTACTGGTTATATCAATGGAGAAGGCGACGGAGTCGGCATCCTAACTGACATACCTCGCCAACTTTGGACAAAGCGACTCGCCCAAGCTGGGTTGCGCGCATCATTGGCGACTGACCGGAATTTTTGGGTCGCCCATGTCATGATTAATGCAAAGGATCGCAATCGTTCTCAACCAATTATTGAGCAAATTTGTCGAAGAATTAGTGAAGTTGGTTTGCATCTCTTGATTGATGAACAAGGTATTATCAATCGACAAGTATTAGGACCCAATGCTGAAAAAAATGAATCTGTTTTCTGGCAAATCGCTGGTATCAATGGGCAAATTCATGCAGAAGATTTAGAACGAACCCTATTTAGTTTACAAGTCGAGCTAGAAGAGGAACTGGGAATTCATTTTGCGTCGTTCTCGTCTCATAGTGTGGTCTACAAGGTACAAGGCACAATTGAAATCCTGCGCCGTTACTATCCAGAATTACGCGACCCTGATTATGCTTCAACTGTTGCCCTAGGACATGCCCGTTATTCCACCAATACAAATCCTGTGTTTGAACGCTGTCAGCCCTTCGGAATCTTGGGACACAACGGCGAATTCAATACCATTTCACGCTTTCGTATTGAAGCTGGTATGCTAGGAATTCCTCTATCACAAGGCAATTCCGACTCGCAAGACGTTGATCGAGTCTTGCAATCGCTCTGCATGCACTACGGACTCGATTTAATTGAAGCTATGGAATATATCTTCCCATCTTATTCGCATGACCTACTCCAATCATCGCCAGAAATTCAGCAAGTCTATGAAGAGATGCGTCACTCCTTTGGACGTTTCGCCCAAGGTCCTGCGGCTGTTGTTGCTCGTTTAGATGATTTAGCGGTATTTAGCGTTGATGCGCTCGGTCTACGCCCCTTATGGTTCGGGGAAACAGAAAAGGAGTTTTTTGCCTCATCGGAGCGTGGAGTGTATCCACTCGATGTCATGTCTGACACCCCTAAACCTATGGCTCCTGGAGAAAAAATTGCTCTTCGCATTAAAAAAGGCGAAACAATTGAAGTTCTTGATTATCCAGCGATTCAGAGGCATGTCTTTAACCGTTATCGAGAACGTCTTAGTGACGGGACAACCACACAGACTTTTTGGTCGTTGAGTACCCCCTCAACAGGTATCAATAATGTATCAACATCACCAACAACAGACACCGTTCCATCCAAAGTTGAAAGTCATGCTAAATTCGAAAAAAGTGTCGCTACTTTAGAACAACAAATCGCAATCGCACCTTCCATCTCTTCTCCACCTACTCTTCCGTGGCATGATGAAGCGCACAAACTCAATGCCGTTGCTATGTCTGCCTTTGGATGGGAACGCTATCATGTGGAAATTATCAAAACGATTGCTGACGCAGGAAAAGAGCGTATCGACTCGCTGGGATGGGATGGTCCACTTGCAGCGCTGAGTAATACGCGCGTCAATTTGGCAGATTACTTTAAAGAAACTGTTGCCGTAGTTACTAATCCAGCGATTGACCGAGAACGCGAACAAGCCCAATTCTCTACGCAAGTGTTAATCGGAGTGCGACCAGAAATTGGGCAAACCCGTTCATCAGAAACGACACTTGTCCAATTAGAGACCCCCTTCTTACTCGGTGGGCATCCCGCTTTAGGTACATCCGAAACTATGCTCACAGTCGCCACTCAATATGGAACCATGACACTTGAGCAATTGATTGAAGTGTTTGGACAACAAGCAACTATCTTATCTTTAGGAGCAACTTTTGACGAAGGAATGGAACGTGCGATTGAACGACTGCAACGAGATGCAATAGAAGCCGTCGTGCAAGGAACACAATGTATCATTTTAGACGACAGCGTAATTACGTCTGGTGAATCCTTGTGGATAGACCCCCTCCTAGCCACAGCCGCCGTCGATAAAGCATTGCGTCATGCAGAATATAGCCCTAATTTACGTCGTCAGACAGGTATCGTAGTACGGTCTGGAGCCTTACGTGATTTACATGATATGGCTCTTTGCATCAGTTTCGGTGCGAATGCCTTAGTTCCGTATGCAGTATATGCTACAGCTATTGGTATTGCACCCAAACCTGCCAAAATCCCGCCCACAGAAGAGTACATTACAGAATGTTTGAGCAAAGTCGTAGCTACATTGACAAAAGGCTTAGAAAAAGTTACTTCCACTATCGGCTGTCATGACCTAAGGGGCTATGGACACAGCTTTAGCTCCATAGGCTTTGGAAAACATATCGGTAAAATATTTGGAACCCCCAATTACTTCGGGTCTGAATCGCGCGGTGTAACTTGGGAATCCCTAACAACGGATGCAGAAGAGCGCGCCTCAGAATGCCGTGGTGAGGTTCGTGCCAGATTACAAAACCCAGATCGGCTTTATCCAAAGATGTGGAAAAAAGCCGAAGCTGTCGCTCATGGTGAATTGTCTCTCGAAGAATACACCGAGCATCTGCTTAATCTAGAAGACAAAATGCCAGTCTCTATCAGACATATTTTAGGAATCAAAACCAAACACGATGATGAGCAAGTCAAACCCGAAGAGGTTGACATTCGAGTACGTGACCATGACATGCCAGTCATTATTAGTGCGATGTCATTTGGTTCACAGGGAGAGCTTGCTTACCGAACCTATGCCGAAGCCGCCAAAGAACTCAATATCATTTGTATGAATGGCGAAGGTGGTGAATTAAGCAATCAAATGCGAAAATTCTCTAAGAATCGTGGGCAACAAGTTGCATCAGGTCGCTTTGGAGTCAACATCGACCTACTCAACTCTGACAACTATCTCGAGATCAAAATTGGACAAGGCGCAAAGCCCGGAGAGGGTGGACATCTTCCAGGCTTCAAAGTCACCGAGCAAATCGCCGAAGTACGAAGTACCATGCCGGGAGTCGCGCTCATCTCTCCCAGCAACAACCATGACCTCTATTCCATCGAAGATTTGGCTCAACTCATCGACGAACTCAAAACTGCCAATCCTAATGCCAAAGTCTCGGTAAAAATCCCTGTTGTTCCGGGTGTGGGAATCATTGCCGTTGGGGTTGCAAAAGCTGGGGCAGACATCATCACTGCCACAGGGTATACAGGTGGGACGGGTGCAGCACGTTCTCATGCTCTACGCCATGTCGGTTTACCTGCAGAAATTGGCTTATGGCTTTCCCATCGCGCACTCATCGAGAGTGGGTTGCGAGGTCAAGTCGAGTTGTGGTGTGATGGTGGCATGAAAAGTGGACGGGATGTGGTCAAGATGCTCTGTCTTGGAGCAGATCGTGTTGGCTTTGGAACCTTAGCGATGGTTGCTGTGGGTTGTACGATTTGTCGTGGTTGCCAAGACGGAACTTGCCATGTGGGGATTACTACCCATGTAAAAACCAAAGAAGAAGCAGAAATGAAAAATTTTAAAGCATTTCGCCCCTTCAAAGAACGTGGTTCTGTTGAAAGCCTAACAACCATGTTCCGCCTTTTAGGTGAAGATATTCGTAAATGGACAGCCAAACTTGGAGTAAAAAGCGTTCGAGAATTGGTCGGACATGCTGAATATCTTGAACAAATCGGATTGGTCAATCGGCTTGATTTAACCCCCTTGCTCCAACCTGTTCCGCCCATGAAGAAGAAACCGGCACAACCCGGCGGGCGACGAATTACCCGCCCCCGCAATACGGTAAGCAAACAAATCACCGATGTTGTTAATGAGTATGTGAGTCGTGGTGACTACGAACTTACGTATGATGATGAACAGGTTATGGCAATGGATCGGGCTTTAGGCACCCATCTGGCAGGTGCAATTTCACGTGAAGACATTGTTGATGCACACAAAATCGAAGCAATCAATCTCAGCTTTAGCAACTCTGCTATTCCGGGTAACGGACTCGGTGCATTCCTAAATGAACCCATCAATATTTTAGTTGAAGGGGGCGCGCAAGATGGCATTGGCAAATGTGCCAAAGCGGGCAACATCGCTATTCTGAAAGGTCTAAATCACAACG
>JANQRM010000528.1 GCA_028284565.1 Anaerolineae bacterium
ATGAATATGGATTTGAGATGCAAGCTGAGCATCTCGTGTTCAATGGCTTATGCAAAGCCTGTCGATAATTATCCGCCAAACTCCTTAATCACCCGACGCGCAATCACCAGTCGTTGAATCTCACTCGTGCCTTCACCAATCGACATCAGGCGTTGGTCACGATACATTCGCTCGACAGGATACTCCCGACTGTAGCCGTAGCTCCCATGCACTTGTAACGAATCATGGCACACTTTCTCTGCAACTTCGCTGGCTTTGAGCTTGGCAATCGCTGCAATTTTGCTGAAATCTTTTCCTGTGTCTTTTGTCCATGCCGCCTTAAACACCATTGTCCGCGCTGCCTCAATTTCCATCGCCGCGTCCGCAATCTTCGCCTGAATCATTTGCTTACTGGCAATCGGTTCACCAAACGCTAGCCGTTCCATCGCATAACGCACCATCTCTTCAAACGCGCCCTGTGCCAAACCCACGCTCAACGCACCAATACTAATCCGACCAGCATCTAGAGTCTGCATGGTTTGATAAAAGCCCTTGCCTTCTTCACCTAATGTATTATCCACAGGAACACGCACATTCTCAAAGCTAATCATCTGCGTCGGAGAACCCTTCAACCCCATTTTCTTCTCTGGGGGATGCAAGGTCACACCGGCGGTATCCGGCTCAACCAAAATCATGCTAAAACCCCGCGAACCCGCCTCTTGGTCAGTACGCACCAATACTACCATCACAGGCGCATATTTCGAGTTGGTTATCCATGCTTTCTGTCCATTTATGACCCACTCATCACCATCTCGCTCCGCACGAGTCTTCGCGCCATTCAACAAGTCCGAGCCAGCTTGGGGTTCAGTTAATGCCAACGCTCCCAGATACTCGCCACTTGTCAGCATCGGCAGATATTTTTCCTTTTGCTCATCCGTTCCCCAGCGAGCAATTGGCGCACTCCCCAAACCATTGTGTGCCGAGACGGATAAAGCAGTCGAACCACACACACGTCCTAATTCTTCCACAGCAATCGATGCACCAATCGTATCAATGCCGATTCCGCCATATTCCTCTGGCACTTGCAAACCTGTCAAACCCAATGTCGGCATTTTCTTGATGGCATCCCACCGCATCTCGCCGGTTTCATCGACTTCTGTCGCATAGGGCTTCAATTCTCGTTCACAGAACTCACGTACCGCCTTCTGGAACATTTGCAGTTCGTCATTCAATTCAAAAAGCATCATCACTCCTTCATGAGCATTAGATTTTCATTACTATACGAGAAGCTACCACATTTTTCTAAAAGGTCAGTGAGTTTGCACAGAAAGATTCCTGAAAAATGCATTCATCAGCTATACTAATCACCAACAACCAATAACTAAAAACTAAAATCAACATGGCACGAGTCACCGCCCGCTTAGGCTTAACCCGCTACGATGCAGATGAATACTACAAACTCGCTCTTGCCGCTTATGGCAAAAAAAATCTTGAAGAAGCGATTCTCAATGTCGAAAATGCCATCGCACTCCATCCCCACCATGCGGAATACCACGCCGCTCGTGGTTTTTTTTACATGGAAGATGGGATCAACGACAAAGCCAAAGAAGCCTTCGACGAAGCCCTAGCCATTAATCCTTATGAAATGCTCGCCAATTACGGAAAAGGTCAACTCGCCTACCATGATAAAGATTGGGATACCGCCCTCAATCACTTCATTGATGCCGTCGCCGCCGACCCCAACCGCCCCGAACTCCACTACTACATTGCCCTCGTATCCCACCGCAAAGGAGGCAACGACCAAGCCCTCCAATGGATGATCCAAGCCCAAGCCGGATTCGAGAAAGCCGACGACAAACGCAGTCGAGATGCCGAAAAATGGCTCCGTGAATTTACCAAACTCACCGCATTAGACAGCGGTTAATCAACTTGTCGTATGTATAAAAACAACCCCGCCGACAACCCAATCAACACACCTGCTATCCCCCATATCGGCGCACGTCCCAGCATATCCCCAATCATTGCTGGCGGATAATCCGGAAACGCATGAGCATGGCGCACATCCTTCGCCAACATCAATACCGCCGTCACCACACTCGTCGCAACCCCCAGACTGCCACCGACTATTGGTATCAAAATGAGTAAATGCCCAGACAACAAATCCACCCTCGATGCGATTGACCACACGACCAAAACCGCCCCACACAACCCCAACACCAGCACGCCGACAACATCATTGTCTTCTACACCCAACCACAGGAAAATCACCACCCCATACACGATAGACAACCACCGCGCACGATTGTCCCACTTGGGCAAGGGCAAAGTTTGCGTCACCTCCCCACCTTCTTAATCACACTAAACTGACATATCTGCCCAGAATACGGTGGCACATCCACCAACAAACCATCATCCACCATCTGCTGACCGGACTGATACCGATACGTCTCATGCAGAACATCATAGATTCGCCAATCATACTGACCCAGCCGTTCCCAAACACCCAAATCGAGTCTTGCCTGCGACCACGACCCCGCCAGATTAATCACCACCAACCTACACTCATCCGCATCCTTCCATAGATACGCAATCAAGGGATGATGTGATTCGCTCCCCTCCCAAGCAGGTTGTGGTTCTAACCAAATCCACTCACCAGCTTCATAAATCGAATCACTCGTCTCCCGCAACAATCGTTGATAAAACATCTCCAACACTAGATTGAGTGTTTCCAATGGCTGACGACCTATCTGTACGGGCAACTTGACTTTTCGCCCCGCAAACTGCCCATCATGCAACAATGTCGCTCCCGGCAAAGTCGAAATCAATGTCGCGGCAGGACGACTGCGGTCAAACCCAATCGACGACGCGGCACGTCCCTCATCATGATTCTCAATAAAACGGATATTTTGTTTCAGATAACTTAAATCCGCCTGCAAGTGCATTTTAATCTGATAAATATCATTCCCCACTAGTCGGTCATACAATGTCTTGTCATAGGTATAATCAAATCCTTGCGACAACAACGCCCCTTCCAAGCCCCAATATACTTCCGCAACAAACAGAAAATCAGGATGTTGACGCTTCAGTTCAGGGATAATCGCCAGCCAAAAATCTTGTTCTGGCGGATTATCTACCAAATCACCCCATGTCTTCTTGAAAACATGATTCATCATCAGCATCGCCATGTCACAGCGCACCCCATCGCATTGGTCAGCAATATCAAGGAGTGTATTAATTGTCTGTCGTCGCAACGAGGGTTCAAATGCATTCAACTGTGCCGTATCGATCCATGCGGGAAAATAAGGGTCGCGTCCATGCGCCACAATTAAGTCATCCTCACCATCTTGCTCGTAGGTGAAAAAATAACCCGGACGCTCCTTCATCAACTTCTTTGTACCCGTAATAAAATAATCGGGACACTCAGGAATCCACAGGTTATCCGTCGCCACATGATTCGGCACATAATCCAGCACCAATTTCATCCCATATTCGGCGATTTGCGCCCGAAAGCGTGCCATCCTCTCACGCCCACCTAAGTTCGGATCAACCCAATAGCCACCAATCGCATAGGC
>JANQRM010000530.1 GCA_028284565.1 Anaerolineae bacterium
AAGTTGGGGTCAACCGATAAGCCCACCCGTTCTGCCGGAGCCACAATCGCACTTTCCAACTCATCGGCACTCAAAGGCAAGACAAATTCCGTCCGATGCCGAATCAGCTCCCCATAACCCGGATAAGCAAGGGGTTGGTCAAGGAAATCAGCACGCAGGGTTACGATAATCTGCACGGGGCTATCAAGGTCATTTGCACAAGCGATGATCAAATTGAGGAAGGTCGCTCGTTGCTCTTCATCAGCGACCATGGTGAAGGCTTCTTCAAATTGGTCGATCATCAAGACCAGCTTGCTACTATCGGGTAGCACCTGTCGCACGGCATTGATGAGCGCGCGTTCATCCCCCGAATTGAGCGTGTCATTGAGATTGTCAACCGACTGCGTGGCGATGCTGAGTAAGGCTTCTTCCAACTCACGGATGGGATTGATGTCGGGGACCATCTCCGCGATGAACCAATCCTCCGAGCCTTGAAGACCGCCTTGACGCAATCTGGGTAACACACCTGCCTTGACCACACTCGACTTCCCACTACCGGACGGACCGACGACGGCAAGGAAATTCTGTAAGCGGTGGTCTTCCGTGAGGCGTTCCATCAGTTGCTTGATGAGGTCATCACGCCCATGAAAATCAGCCGAATCCGCTTCTTCAAAAGCACGCAGACCTTTATACGGATTGACGATTTCGATGGTTGCTAGCAAGGATTGGGTATCGATAGACGTTATTGCAACATCGCCTTCTTTCAAAGCTTCACGGAAGGCTTGTGCCATCTCAATGGAATTGGGATAGCGGTCTTCTGGCTTCTTCATCGTCGCCCGTTGAATGACCTCATCTACCGTTTCGGGTAGGTTGGGATTCACCTCTAAAATGGATGGCATAGGCGTTTGTAGGTGCATATTGATGAGTTCGCTCAGGCTCTGTCCTGTAAACGGTTTTTTCCCTGTGAGCATCTCATAAAGCATGATGCCCAAGGCATAAATATCCGTTTGGGGACCGACCTCTGTACTCATGATTTGTTCGGGGGAGATATAGGCAGGTGTCCCACGTACGCGTTCATCCTCATCATCTTCCGAACTGACTTTGGCAATCCCAAAATCGGCGAGGAAGACATTCTTATCAGGGTCAACGAGGATATTGCCCGGCTTAAGGTCTCGATGAATCACGCCATTCCGATGCGCCACATTAAGCGCGGTACTCACTTGGTCAAGGACGAGGGAGGCACGGTCTAAGGAAAGGGGACTCTCAGCGATTTCCTCACGCAGGTTGTCGGGCAATAAGCGCATGACGAGGTACGCGCCGTCGGGGTCACGCCAGAAGTCGAATAGGGGGATGATGTGGATATGCTCAAGCCGAGCGACTAGTTGGGCTTCCGTCTCAAAACTGCGGATGAATTCGGGTTGGTTGGCAAACTTAGGCAGGATAATCTTAATGGCGACATCCCGATTCACTGCCATCTGATGGGCATGATAGACCGCGCCGAAGTTGCCCTCGCCGACCTGTTCCAATAGCCGATAGCCCCGAATTTCGCGTCCTGTTAAATCACTCATATGCTGTTTGTTTTATGTATCCCTGAACAATGAATCAAGTGTACGCCGAAGCGGAATAAATTACAATTAAGTCATGAGTTGGATAAGAATCGAAGCAGGCAGGTACAACAATGGACGCAAGGCAGTTGAGGGATAGGCAACTAGCTTTTGATTTGAATTATACTTGCACTCCAACGGCGCGGAGGCTTTTGGCAGTCCAGTAGAGATAGGAGCTGAGCAGTTTATGTTCCATCAGGTCTTGTAGGTGGGCGATGCGTTGATACCGACGGTCTATGAAGTCGTCTGATTGGAGGGGCAGTTGCCCATAGTATTCCACTAAGGATTCCAACCCACGTGATAAATCCCATTGCGGTTGGAAATCGGGTAGAGCGTAGCGAATCTTATCACAATTGACACGATAACTGCGTTGGTCGCCATTGCCATTCATGGGGACAGCGATTCGACTTGTGGGAATGACCGATTTCACCTGTTCGGCTATTTCGCCTACGGAGTAGCTGTCCGCTGTTTGCCCCACATTGAATATCTCGCCATGGATGACTTGTAGGGGAGCTTCAAGGGTGGAAAGTACGGCATGAATGGCATCTTCGACATGCACTAAGGTACGCCATTCTGTCTCGACTTGTTTGAGATACACCATACCTTGTGTGAAGGCATAAGCTGTGAGGTAATTGATGAGAGAGTCAAAGCGCATCCGTGGCGACACCCCATATACAGTGGCGTTCCGAAGAATGGTGGGGGAGAAGGTCTCGCCTGCGAATTTGAGAATGCCTTTCTCTGCATCAATTTTGGCACGAGTATAGGGGTCAACGGCATAGGTTGGACTGTCTTCGTCAACCCATGAATCACCGGACTTGCCATAGACACTGCACGAGGAGGCTAAGATAAACCGCTGAACACCCGCTTTCTTAGCGAGTTTTGCCAGATGCACCGTCGCAGTGAGATTGATGTCATGGAAGAGCTTGGGGTCAAGTTCATGCGCTGGGTCATAGGCGAGACCAGCGAGATGGATAACGGCATCAAAACCCTCAAAGTCCTGCATTTTGGCATGACGAATATCTTGGCGTATCTCTGGAATGGGACAGATTTGCGAGGGGTCGCCGAAATCGCAACTCCGAAAGAGGTCGCTATCCATCCCGACAACATCATAGCCTTTATCTAATAAACAAGGGACGAGAACGGTCCCAACGTAGCCTTTGTGTCCAGTGACGAGAACTCTCATGATGCAGTTGTTCCTTGTTGACTTGCATCGACACGTAAGGCACGATGCTCTTGGGTTTCCCACGGGGCTTTCCCCGATTTCCAGAGGCGGTTGAGGATGCGCTTATCGCGCAATGTGCGCAGGTTCTTCCAGAAGCCGACATGCTGATATGCCATGACTTGCCCGGTTCGATTCAACTGTTCTAAGGGGGCGTGTTCCCATTCTGTCCATGAATCTTCAATATAATTTAAGGTATCAGGTTCGAGGATATAATAGCCTGCATTGAGCCAACGAGGTTGATTTAAAGTGGATGAGTTATCGAAGTCCGCTTTGGGTCGCACGACAGTTAATGTGGCTAGCTTGTCATGTGCGTGATGGAAATCCAGCAAGTCTTCCAAATTCACATCGGAGACGGCATCGCCCATCACAAGGAAGAAGGTCTCATCAAGCATCGGTTGAATCATCTGGAGTTGCCCACCAGAGAAGGTGATGTCGCCAATATCGACCCACTCAATCTGCCATTGTTTGGCGCGACGAAAAGTCGATGGAATGCCATCCGTTTGTGAGGGTAGCTTGTTCAGAAAGCGTCGCAATGTACGCCCTTGATTGCCTTCTGCAATCACAAACTCGGTTACACCATAATGTGCAAATTGCAAGAGAATATGGAAAAGCATGGGCGCATTCCCAATTTCAACTTGGGGTTTTGGACTATCAGCCAATAGTTGATCAGTCTGATTGAGTATTCCGCTATCCAACACGACAGCTTTAAGTGCCATGGATTTGACCTCTTCTACACATACATCACAAATTGTCATTCAAAACGTATTTGGAATAACAACAGCAGACCTTCACGTCGATAATATCAATTCAACACAGCTTTATCATACGGTTTCGCACCTTTCATCATGATAAAGTAAAGAATAACATGACGAATTTACTTTGTTAGGACGTTCTGAAATCTTGTAAGGGGTGAGCGAAAGATGGATACAGGTTTTCGGTAAATCAGAATATATTCTCTAAAAACCCGCTTAAAACGGACTTAAAATAACAACTTCCCTTACACACCTAACACAAATTTAGGCGATTTCCTTAATCTTATGAAACATATGTTTTTTGAGTCTGCTCCCGATCAAATCTTACGTTTTGTTACATAAATGTCATATTAAGATATAGGTTATATGAATAATGAGGCACGTAAATGGACACTGCAAAATACATCGACTATAGGGTAGAAAATCATGTCCATCGCTTTGTCATGCTAGAAGCTAGTAGAGATGCGATGAATGCATATTTTGATCTCCTACAAGAAATCATGGAGTCGTTGAACGATGGAGAACCGTTCCTCGCCATCTTTGATGCTACACAATCGGGCTTTCCAGCCGTAGGTCCCACGATAAAACGAGGAGCAACTATTGCGAACACGTATGGGCGAAGTCGGACGATGCGGACCTTAGTCGTTCAAAATAGCCCAACGATTGCCAATATAGCGAAACCATGCTTCGAGCCTTGTGGTTTCTCAATGCGCGCTTTGTATCGGAGGATGAAGTGGAATCCGAGATGGATTGGTTGCTTAAAGACGCAAGTTAACATCCTCATTTGACTCGTTATAGATGAAA
>JANQRM010000545.1 GCA_028284565.1 Anaerolineae bacterium
CTAGCCTTTAATCTCTCTGCTGGGACACAATTGGCAGTCAATTGGGATTATGATGAAGAATTGGTGTATCGTAGCCTGTGGACAGTTTCCAATGATTTACCTGCAGAGTGTATCTGGTTTTATATTGAGCCAAGCGATGCACCTTTTTTGCCGGGAGATTGGATGGCAACGCTCTATGTCGATGGTACACTCGTCAATTCGATTGCCTTTACTATGGGGACGGAATACGGTGGGTAATCGTCAGAAACGGCGTGGTGGAAACAATTTCGCCGTGATAAGATTAGGGTTTGTTTGCAATCACGCCGAGGATATGTAGGCTTGTTGCGGCGATGGCTTATCCTATTTGTTATCGTTATCATATTGAGCATGACGTATTGGATTCATGCTCAGGAGGATAGTGAGTCTCCTGAGAATGTCATCTTGCCCCAAAGTGTGTTCGTCCGTGCTGGTCCCGGTTTGTCATTTGTTCCGATTAGTTCGATTACACCAGAAACATCGATTCGAGCGTTAGCTGTTAGTGCCGATAACGAATGGGTACTGATCACGTTTCCGGGGCGAAAGGGTTGGATTTCACGGAATCTGGTCATTTGGCAAGCGGATAATCTTAGTTTGTTACCCGTCGTTGATGTGGCTTCCGTCACGCCAATTCCTACAATTGCGAGAAGCCTCACACCAATCTTTTTTCCAACAGAAACACCATCTGAAAGTTATGTGGTAGTTGATGCAACCAGCGCCTATTTACGTGCTGGTCCGGGACGGGGTTTTCTGCGGTTAGGACAGTTATTCATAGGCGATTTTGTCGAACCTGTTGCCAGAAATGAAGATGCTTCTTGGGTCATGATACGCTTTGAAGACGGCTTTGCATGGATAGCTTTTAATTTGGTGTTGTGGCAAGAAGATATTGAATTGTTGCCCATCATCTCAATAGATGATTTGACCCCGACTTTGACTTTTACACCGTCAAGTACGCCTACATCTACTACAACACCAACAGCTACTTTTACGCCAACCTTCACGTTTACACCAACCAATACCTCAACGTCTACATTTACACCGACATCGACAGCAACACCGTCATTCACATCGACACCAACAGCAACCTATACCCCCACATTTACGACTACCGCGACTTCGACATCTACGGCAACATTAACATCCACGAGTACTTCAACGTTTACATTTACACCTACGTTGACAGAAACACCGAGTCCAACGCTGACGCTGACACCGACCTATACCCACACATTAACGAAGACACCAACGTCGACACTACTACCTACAGAAACGAATGCACCAGAAAGCGCCGGTTCAGTTTCGGAAGCAACGGCGACAGTCACTGCAACAGAAACACCACTTCCGACCTCAACGTGGACAACAACGCAGTCTCCAACGGAGACAGAAACTGATATTCCAACCCCAACCTCTACGGCAACGGAGACATGGACTGACGAGCCAAGCGAAACCCCGAATCCCACAGCAACTCCAACAGATGTACCAACGGAAACCCTTACACCGACATTTACGGAAACAGCAATTCCAACTGACCTTCCCAGTGATACGCCGAGTCCTACAGAGACCGCGACAGAAATTGCTGGAACATCTGTCGCAAGTGGGGCGGTTGTTGAAACACCTGAAAGTACAGAATTATCCCCAAGCTCTACCCCTTCACCTAAAGTGACGGAAGTAGTCGTTGGTGTAGACACTACTGACGCGAATGACTCAGCAGATGCAACTGAACCCGATTCACGTTTTCCAGTCGAAGCAGTCATTGCGCTTGGGATATTGCTCGCAATTTTGATTTATGTGGCGATGTATTGGAATGCCAGCATTGTCGCTCGACGATATACTGATGGTTTTGTCATTGATGATTGTCCAGTATGTGGGCGAGGGCAGTTGCACATTGAAGCCAAACATGAGCGTTCTTTTGGGATGCCACGAGTACGGCACACAGTCCGGTGTGATGAATGTCGATCTGTCTTGCGCGAAACTGGTACTCGTCGCTGGCGATATGCAGTAGACCCTGCCGAAAATCAAGTGTTGTATGATCGGTATAATGGACGAGAGATTATGACGGGCGAGATTGCCTCGTTGTTGGTTGATCGTTCTAAAACACAAGGTAAGACAACTATTCCAGAGTTTGTAGATTCTGATGAAAACCCTGAAACGTAATTCTCGACGTTTGAACATCTTGATATTGATTTTCTTCCTGAGCCTAATTCTGTCAGGCTTTTTTTCGCTTACACAAATCACAATTGCTCAAGAAGCAACATCAGAACCTGCTATCTCACCCGAGGTAACCGAAGAGCCACCACAAGACCATCATATTTTGGAACGCCCGATACCATTGCGTGAGAGTAAAGTCCATTGGGCTGACCGAACCTATCCTTATGGCAGTACTCGATTTGGTACATTACAAAGTCATTTGGGTGTCGATTTCACAAATAATCGCTTTACCCCTGTCGAGGCATCGGCAGATGGCGATGTGATTTTTGCTGGCAATGATTCAGAGACTTTGATAGGTCCTCGTCATGATTTCTATGGCAATGTAGTCATTTTGTCACATGAGATTGAAACCCACGATGGTCTACAGCTCTTTACGCTCTACGGTCACTTGGAAGAGGTGCTGATTACGGAAGGAGAAGAGGTGCTAGCTGGAGACCGTCTTGGAACAGTTGGAAGTTCAGGTATTGCAATTGGGGCACATCTTCACTTTGAAGTTCGGGTAGGTTCACCTTTTGATTATACAGCGACTCGTAATCCTGAATTGTGGTTACAACACTACATCAATCATGGTACGTTAGCTGGGCGGGTTGTCGATTTACATGGCAACGTGATTTCTGACCAAGAGATACTTGTCCGTGCAGATGGCTTTCAACGTGATGTGTTTACCTACAATGCCGAAATGGTCAATAGTGACCCCGTATGGCAGGAGAATTTCTTGTTAGGGGATGTTCCTGCGGGGGAATATGTTGTTACGATTCGTGGACAAGGTGGCAGTTTCCTTTACCGCAATACAGTGATGGTCCATCCTTATGAAACGACTTGGCTAGAAATTGAAGTCGCTCCGCCTGTAGTCGAAGAGGTGGATGGGGAGTAACAAGTATCTGCTACTCCCCGATTGCTGACTTAGGGTTGATAGACTTTATAGGTGAGTGTGATTTGACCACCAGAGATAACACTATCTACGTGCATTGCTCCAAAGTTGCCTTCTGCTGTGACAATCCCAATATAAGCGTTATTGAGTAACGCGACATTGAGGTTGTAGACATTGGCTTTTGATGTGTCGATCATGCCATAATGTATTTCTTGTAAGGAATTGGCATTCTCGATGATATACATCCCTGAACCCGGCGGTGGAGCAATGAAATCGAGCGAATTGCCAGCTCCATTCCACATCACATCATTCGTACCTGCGCCCTCCAAATTGAGCGTACCACCCGGATTGAGAATGATTGTACCAGTGTTGAGAATCGGTCTGTCGACCATGTAGTTATAGGTGAATGTGTTGTTATTAGCTTCTCCTGCAGGACCTTCATTAACCTGATTGTTCAAATCGGCAATGATAAGAATGCTTTGCGGACCGGTTGCCGATGTCAGTGTGGTATTTAGCGTCACCACCAATTCTTGTCCGGGAGCAAGTCCTGGGATATTCGTGGCGTTATAATTGCCATCGGGTTGGAACGTTGTGGCAACCGCAAAGGGACCAGCAGGTAAGCTCCCTTGATTGCGAACGGTGACATTTAAGCTAAATGGGAATCCGAGTGTGATATTGGTTGGAGTTGCATTGACAATCACTACATCAGCTACAGGGGCAACCGTTGGTGTTGCTGTAGCGGGTGGCGGAGTCGGTGTAGGTGGTGGTGCGATGACAGGAACGGTATTGCGGTCTCCGAAAGTATCCAAGAGGAAGGTTGCCAACCAGCCTTGTTGTCCACGATAGTTAATCACCACCCAAGAGAAATCAACCGTGGCACCGATAACCCGTACTTGTTCCCCTTCTTGTAGCTGTCCCAAAATATCATAATCAGTGCTAGGTCCGGTTCGAACATTTTGTACAGCACTCCGAATGGTTGCGGTAAAGCCATCAGGTGTGGCAGTGGGTATGGGAGTCTGGGTCAAAACAATGCTGTCAGGTTCGTCTTCCGGTATACGCTCGCCATTAATGTAGCGTGCAATCACTTGGGGTACTCCGAAGGCATTTATCTCGGTAATGACGACATTGGTACTCATCTCCCCAACTGACAAATCGGCTGGGCTAAGGATACCTTGTACCCCCTCAAAATTTTGTATTTGAGCGAGATTGTCTTGCAAACTTCCTGCCTGACCGATAGCTTGAGCAAGTAGATAAATTGAATCGTAACCAGCCGCAGAAATTGGACCGGGTATTTGCCCAAATGTCCGGACAAAATTGTTCATGAATAGCGTGCTAATGTCGTCGGTAGTCGTGAATGCCCAAGTATTGCCATTTAAAATCCCAGCAAGTGAACTAATTGGCAAACCTGCTTGGAAGGTCTCAGCAGTGGCTCTATCATAGACAAAACGCCCTTGCCATCCTC
This sequence comes from Anaerolineae bacterium, assembly GCA_028284565.1. Next base: position 4,557 of record JANQRM010000545.1, read on the forward strand.
CACTCCGAAGCGCAATGTACAGTTCTCGCGCTAAATCCGGCGGACCAAATGTCGCCACCACTTGCGGATTGCTATTGATAATCGAGTCAGCAATGCGTTCCGAATTATTGTTGGTGGGGTCATACAGGAAGGATTGAGGTGCAATGTTGAGTGGTGACAAAGCTGTTGCAAAGCCAATGACACTGGCAGTACTTTCGACATCAAACTGAACAGTAGCGATAGACGACACACCAACATCACTGACCAAGTAATTGGCAAGTGCTGTACCGATTAGTCGTTGTTGAGTGCGAGAACGGAAGACTAAGTTGGACGTATCTTGTATCAATAGTGTATCGTCAGTTGCAGGCGATAAGATGGGGACATTCAAGGTTTGTAGTGTAGAAATGCCTTGTAGGGCGACTTCATTGTTTGAAGGTCCAATCACAGCAATGACACTCGCTTGATTGATATTTGCTATAGATGCTTCCAACGTGTCAGTTGGCTGTACCACAAGTTCAAGACGGAAGCGTGTTCCATCCGCACCTTCAACCCCACCGAGTGCATTCAGTTCAGAGACTGCGAGTTGCGCCCCCATACTCAGCGGTCCCGTTTCTGTGCCAAGTACACCAATACGGAAAACGGGTTGATTTTGAGCTTGCGGAATGCTGAACACGCCAACAAATAACAGCAAGAAGGTGAGGCAAAAAAATATACGAAGCGATTTTGGGAAAAATGACTGTCGTAACATAGGTTTTCCATTCGTCAATATGAATAGGAAGATCAATCCGAGTATAACGGTAATTTAAGACATTGGGCAAATATGTGAATGTATCCTAACTTGATTTTCATGTTTTGGATGACTATACTTTTGTACCCTTTATTCAAATTATTTTCATAGACTTTATGCAACGCGAACGGGTTACAGAAGATATTTATGTGTTTAAGAGTCAGGCTTATGCACAAGTCACAGCGGGCTTAGTAGTAACATCTGTTGGGGCAGTGGTCATTGATACCTTACTCTATCCAGACGAAAGTCGGCAGATATATCAGTTTATCACTGAACGACTGGGGTTAAATGTTCGCTACGTCATCAACACCCATTTCCACGCAGACCATACAACGGGAACCTGCCTTTTCCCGGATGCTCAAGTGGTATCCCATCGACTATGTCGTGAGCTGTTAGATACACGAGGACGAGATAGCTTACAAAGTCTTAAGTCTTCATCCCCTGAATTTGAACAGATGGAATTGCGTTTACCCAACTTGGTCTTTAACGACCAAATGACCCTCATAGTAGGCAATAAGTCCTTTAAGATGTGGTCATCTCCGGGACATAGTGATGATTGTATCGTGTGTCTTGTCGAAGAAGAGCAAGTGCTGTTCGCGTCTGATACGGTGATGGCTCTGCCGTATTTTGTCGGTGGCAGTTATGATGATTTCGTGCAATCACTTGAACATCTTCAGACAATGAGTTTTGAACACATCGTGCAAGGGCATGGTGAGATTATATTGCGTGGGGAAGTCCAACAGAAGATTGCGAAGGATATTGATTATCTGAAAAGACTCAAGCAATTGGTCACTGATGCCTTATCTGCTAGGGATAGCCAACAAGCCCTTGATGCGATTAATTTGGAGTCTTGCGGGATGAGCCGAATCCTACTCAATGGAGATGGCGAAAAGCTCCATCGACAAAATGTGAATGCCCTAGCGAAAAATTGTTAATTATTCAAGAAGTTAAGGACTATCTTATGTCTGACGATATTACCTATTTAACAGAAGACGGTGCAGAAGAGTTAAGACGTGAACTACAGGAACTGGTCGAGGTGCGTCGTCCTGAACTTGCTCAAAAACTCAAAGAAGCTGTGGCACAAGGCGATTTGAAAGAGAACGCCGATTATCACGATGCTAAAGAACAACAAGCCTTCATTGAGGGGCGTATCCAACGTCTGCAAGATATTCTCGAAAAAGCCGAGATTATCATCAATGATGGTCCATCAGATGAAGTACGTATTGGTTCAACAGTGACCATTCGTGAAGAGGGTGAAGATGAAGATGAGACCTATATCATCGTTGGTGCGGCAGAGGCGAATCCACGAGAGGGTAAAATTTCACAGAAAAGCCCATTCGGTTCGGCACTGATCGGTGCGAAAAAAGGTGCTAAAGTGAAAGTCAATACGCCCTCAGGAAACATTACACTCAAGGTCAAGAAGATCGAATAGTTTCTGACGATAGTGCCTGCCTAAATAAAGAAGCCCCATCGTTTTGATAGGGCTTTTTGTTTGCTAGCTACCCGGTAGAGGGGTGAAGTCACCTGTTCCACCAAAAGGATCGTCATCTTCAGGTGGAGGGGCAGATGGACGAAGTGGTTGTACATTTCCGCCAGCTGGTGGTTGAAGTGGAGGTGGTTGCAATGGATTCGACGGACTACTTGGCGGTGGTGATGCAGGTGGTGGGCTTCCAAAAGCAGAACCACCTAGGGGTTGTAGCGGTTGGACACTACTTCCACCAAGGGGTTGCAAGGGTTGGCCGCCAAGGGGTTGCGGATTCGGGTCAAAACTTGGTTGTGGCGTACTTGATGGTGGTACGGGTGGCGGGTCAAATTCAATATCGCTGTAATCGGGCAATGGGGCAGGAGGTGGTATCGGTGGAGGTGCGGAACTTGCTGGAACTACATCACCTTCTTTTTGGTAAGCCGCTAACTTCATCTGTAAGTTCTCAATCGCAGAGTTAGGTGTTCCACCTGCACTATTGTGTTCAGAACCCACAATTTCGGCTGTGACGCGAATATAGTCTGTTTCCAAAATCAGCTTAGAGCCCGGTGTGGCAGGTGCGAAGTCTGTCTCTGGATTTTGTACGCGAGGTGCTAGTTGCGCCCGAATAGTCGGATCATTTAATGCGCCCTCTGCCAAGAAAATCTTAGTCAGGGTTTGCTGTGTCCCCATATCGAATGCCCAAAATTCAACTGCTTGCAAATCATCGCCGACCTTAGAAGCAATGGATGCACCTGTTTCCCCAAGAAATTTGTTCATCTGCTCTGGTCCCAATTCAATCGCAAACGAATCATCATACGGACGACCTTTGGTATAGATTGAGAGGCTTTGTACCACAGGTTCGCCATATTGGGCATCAGCGGCGGTGTCTGCTTGCATTTGTTCAGCAAAGCGACGTTGTTCTTGAATCCGCTTGAGATCAGCTTGTTCTTGTTTCTTTTGTTTAGCGTATTCTGGATTCCGCGCAACTTTGATACGTTCTAAAATACCGGCAACGATATTCGGATAAATCAGCAACCGCCATAATAACACAAGTATTGGCGCGACGATGATAACCACTATAAACGGAATGAGAGCTGAAATTATCTCATTGCCTAACCCCGGATTCTCTGGTGCTGGTGTGCCGACGATTTCCTGAGCAACAGGTTGTACGTTTTCAAGTGCTAGGCGGTCTCCGTCTGTGAGCTGTCCGCTGAGCAATCGTTCAACGACTGCTCCCGGATTATTAACTTCTTGGAGCAATTCAATCACTTCTTGCTGACCATAAGCGGACTCGGCTGTGAACCCAACTGCCGCCATTTTGACCCACTGATCTTGAGAATCTTGATTGAGCCGATGGGGATTTGCACCTGTGTATTCGACCTGTGCAATACCGTATGCCCAAATCATCCCAATAATAATGCCGAAGAGAATCTTAAAAACGGAACCTTTAGTGGGCATACTAGGTTCAAGAACGATTTTATATAGCCCGTTATAAGTATCAATTAAATACTGCTTTGCCCGTTGAAAGATATTCCCCTTAGGTGATTTATCTTTCGCCTCTGCCTCTGGGCTTGGCGGGACATAAGGAGGGGGCATACCCATTGTAGGGTCGATAACGGGGGTGCTATCGGCGGGTTGTTCGTCTTTGTTGCGACGCAAAAAGCTCATATGCGATAGCCTTTCCTGTCTGATTGCTAGCTGAACAAAACATGCTGATTGTACATAAAAATGGGTGACAGGACAAATTCATGCCTCTCTCACCCACTTATGCAGTATATATCTATCGTCGAATTGATGCAATGATTCTGGGATGGACTAACCTGTCAAATCCTGAATCATCTCTTGTGGTTTATCTTCGACTTTCTTGCCCTCTTTCGGCATGTTCCACGTCGAATATTCACATTCAGGATACCGATTACACCCATAGAAGGTGCGTCCTTTACGTGTCTTGCGGACGATAATCTCGCCCCCGTGTTCGTCACCACAGGTTGGGCATAAGTATCCGGTATATTCGATAAATGGCTCAGTATGACGACATTCTGGGAAAGTCGAACAACCGATAAATTTCCCATTCCGACCATATCGAATGATTAAATCATTGCCACATTCGGGACAATCCCGCCCAATTTTCTCTTCTTGGCGCATGGTGGGCATGTTCTTCTGAGCATGTTCCAAGCGTGCTTCAAACGGCGTGTAGAACTCCTGTAACATCTCTCGCCACTTGGCATCACCTTCTGCAATATCATCAAGGCGATCTTCCATTCGTGCTGTAAAGTCATAATCCATCTCATCCTCAAAATATTCGGTGAGAAGGTCATTGACGACGATGCCCGTTTCGTTAGGGACAAGTCGCTTATCTTCCTTATCCACATAATTACGGTCTTGGATAATTGCGACGGTTGGTGCATATGTACTCGGTCTGCCAATTCCGTATTCCTCTAACGTGCGGACAAGACTCGCCTCAGTATAGCGTGGTGGAGGTTGAGTGAAATGTTGCTCCGGCAAGAGTTCCAAGAGTTTTAACAATTCATTTACTGTCAGGTCTGGAATGTTGAAGCCTTCATCGCTTTCATCGGTTGAATCTTCGTCTTTACTATCTTCATAAAGCGCGAGGAATCCCGCGAATTTCAGCTTGCTACCCGATGCACGGAAGAGATAGGGCATATCGTTTTTGGATAAACCTGCCAGAATTTCAACTCGTAGTGTGTCGTAGATGGCTTCTTTCATCTGGCTAGCCACGAAGCGTTCCCAGATAAGGCGGTACATCTTCAGTTGGTCGGCTTTCAAAATACCCTTGAGTTGGCTGGGGTCATGCATCACATCTGTCGGACGAATGGCTTCATGTGCTTCTTGTGCGCCCTTGGATCGGGTCTTGTACTTAGGAGGTGTTTTGGGGGCGAATTCATCGCCAAAGCGACCTACGATATATTGCTTTGCATCGCGTTGCGCTTTTTCAGAAACCGTGACGCTATCAGTACGCATATAGGTAATGAGACCAACCGACTTTTTGTCGATGGCGATACCTTCATACAGCTGTTGCGCCAAGCTCATCGTTCGACGTGCGCTGTACCCATAGCGACGTGAGGCTTCTTGTTGTAACGTACTTGTTGTGAATGGAGCAGATGGACGACGTTTACGTGTCCCACGTTTCACCTTATTGACGACAAACTCGCTCTTTTCGAGTACATCGAGATGTGGTTGAACCTCGCCTTCACTGCCAAGTGAGACATCTTCATCATTGATTTTCGCCAATTTAGCAACGAAGGATATCTTATCCTTGTTTTCTAAACGTGCTTTAATCGACCAATATTCTTCTGGTACGAAGGCGCGAATCTCTTTTTCACGTTCTACGACGAAGCGCAATGCGACGCTCTGAACCCGACCAGCCGAAAGATGGTTGCGTACCTTGCTCCATAGTAAAGGTGAGATTTTGTAGCCCACCAGTCTGTCCAAAATCCGACGGGCTTGTTGAGCATTCACCAGATTCATATTGATCGTGCGGGGATGATCAAAGGCTTCCTGTACAGCCGAATCCGTAATTTCGTGGAAGACAACTCGTTTGATATTGTCTTCTGGCATTTCTGCCGCCGAGACGAGATGCCACGCAATCGCTTCACCTTCGCGGTCAGGATCAGTTGCTAGATAGATTTCATCTGCGCTTGATGCCGCTGATTTGAGTTCTTTTACGGTGGAACGCTGGTCATTCGGCACACGATATTCTGGCTCAAAGCCATTTTCAATATCAACAGAGAGACGTGACTTGAGTAAATCACGGACATGCCCCTTTGACGAGAGGACAGTATATCCCTTTCCCAAAAAGCCACCGATGCTCCGCGCTTTAGCAGGGGATTCAACAATCACCAATTTTCCGACGTTTTTTCTACGTCCACCATTGGCTTTACTTTTTTTCGATTTCTTCTTTTTCGAGCGTTTTGGTGCTTCGATAACTTCAGGTTTGGGAACGTGTTCATGCGCGGGTGTGTTCCCCATACGGAACAAATTCGTCCCACACTCATTGCATTGTCCCTTGGTAGCTGGTGTTCCAGTCTTGGTATAGACCGCTTCTGCGTTAACCATATCCCGCTTGGTCTTGCATTTTACACAATACGCTTGTTTCGCTTCACTCATGCGTTATCCTAACTGCCTCGTTATGCTTGCTTGAACGCCTTATAGATAGTGGCGATGTCCATTACTTTCTAATCGCTTGACAATATCACGAACTTCTTGTGAACGTTTCTTATGACATACAAATATCACATCTTCAGTATCGACGATAATCAAATCATCGACACCAATCGTCACTGCCATACGGTCACTATAAATCATCGAATTATGGGTATCGACCATAATCTTATTATCGGTAGCTTTGCCCTGAACGCAATTGCCATCGGCATCTTGGTCTAAGACATCGAATAGCGACTCCCAACTACCGACATCACTCCAGCCAATATCAGTTGGAATAACAGCAATATTATTCGCATCTTCCATGATGGCATAATCAATCGAAATTTTGGGCATGCCTTCCCACAATTCAGACAATTTTGCCTCGTAATCGCCCACTTCAATGGCTTGAGCCAGCTTCATCATGACTTCATAGATTGCTGGCTGTTGTTGCTGGAATTCTTGTATCGCTTGTTTGACCTTCCAGATGAACATCCCAGAATTCCAACTATAATCGCCCGATGTCAAGAAACGAGTGGCAAGTGCTAATTCCGGTTTTTCAGTAAATGCTAAGGCATGATAATGGGTTTCCCCAAGAGCTTCACCTTGCTGAATATAGCCGTATCCGGTTGCTGGATAGGATGGGGAAATACCAATAGTGACGATGTAATTCTCTTGTGCGATGTCATAGGATGTTTCTAAGACGTTCTGGAATCGCTCTACCTTACTAATGTGATGGTCAGCCGTTAGTATGGCAACCGTTGCAAGTGGGTCACGATGGTAGATGGTGGCTAATGCTAAGGCAATCGCTGGAGCTGTATTTTTGCCATAAGGTTCAGTGATAAAGTTCTTGCGTGGGATTTCTGGTGACTCCGCGTGGAGCGTTTCCACATATTGTTCACCAGTCACGACATAGATTTGCTCTGGTTTGAAGATTGGATTAAGTCGCTTGACGGATGTTTGATATAGCGAGCAATCTTCAATCAAAGGCAGAAGTTGCTTAGGCGTATGTTGGCGACTCATGGGCCACAAGCGTGTGCCACTACCCCCTGCCATAATCAATGCATAATAATGCGATTTCATGCCATCTCTTTCTTATCAGTCCTTATCGCGCACGGCAGTATTGCATAGGTCCCGCTGTTTCTGCAAGTCCCTTTAACTCAAGGATTGTCAGCGTACTACTCACAATTTCTATCGCCAAACCAGATAATCTTGCCACGTCATCCACATGAATTGGGTCAGCATTCAGATGGCGAAAGACAATTGCTTCGGTCTCATTTTCGGGGGCAATCTGCTCCGTTTTCACTGAGGTTTGTTGCTTATCATAGACAACATCAAGTTCGTCCAATATATCTCGCACACGCAACACCAGCTTGGCTCCATCTTGAATCAACCCATTTGTCCCACGCCCCATGGCATTGAAGACATTATGTGGAATAGCGAAGACATCTCGCCCTTGTTCAAGTGCCGCTTCTGCCGTGATAAGCGCACCGCTGTTTTGAGGAGCTTCGATAACCAGTACCCCCAATGAAATCCCACTCATAATACGATTACGTTGAGGGAAGTTTTTCCCAAGAGGCGGAGTTCCCAGTGGAAATTCACTCAATATTGCGCCATGTTCGACAATCTTCTCGGCTAAGGAAACATGCTCGCGTGGATACAATTTGTCTAATCCACTCCCCATCACCGCGATTGTTCGTCCTTGTACACCTAATGCACTGCGATGCGCGATAGCATCGATTCCCTGTGCCAAGCCAGATACAATTGTGATGCCTTGTTCAGCCAAACTGCGCGTAAGGCTTTGAGTCACATCCCGACCATACTTGGTGGTTTTACGTGTGCCGACAATAGCCAGTGCATTGGTATCTTCTGCTTTTAACTCACCCTGTATGTAAAGTACCGCAGGTGCGTCTGATAAAGGCTTAAGAAGCGGTGGATAGCTATCATCAGCTAAAGTGAGAATATCAGCATCACAACGTCGAACCTTCTCATATTCCACATCGGGGTCAATGGAATAACGTTTGTTGACCAGCGTTTCTGCCAATTTTGCGGATAGAATCTGTGTGGCTTCAATCTCGCCTTGTGTCGCACCCCACACCTTCTCTGCCGACCCAAATCTCTCAACCAACTGCCGAATCCGTACACCACCTAGATTCGGAATCAAATGGAGTCCAAGCCAAAAGATGTTTTCAGCCAATCGAAAATCTCAGGGATGATTGCCTAGCAGTATGATTCAGCATAGCAAGCCATAGAACAAATTGTCAAGCGCAGAGTAGATTAGTTGTCCATTTCAGGTAATAAGCCATCAGGCAATTTGACGATAACAATCCCATCGTCGATATCGGTTGAAACCAGCGTTTCTTCATGAACGGGAACCAGCAACTCGCCATATTCAGGGCTATCCAGAATATAGACATCATTCGCCCCCGTTTCCAGTACATCCCGAATGATACCCAATGGCTTTCCGTCGTCTGTCTCGACCGATAAGCCTATCAATTGATACAGATAATACTCACCATCTTCCAACGGAATAGCGTGTTCAATATCAATCAAGACGTATTGTTGACGTAGGTTGTCTGCTTGATTGCGATTTTTAATGGTCTTCAACTTAAGCAGGAGGGTGTCTTTGTTAAAGCGAGTGGATTGGACTGTATAGGGTGTGACATCGTTAGAGTCAACACCTGAACCGAGATACACCTGCTCTAAATCGCCAATACGCTCAGGGTAATCCGTGAGAATCTGCATTTTCAATTCTCCCCGAACCCCGTGTGGACGTAATATCTGACCTAGGAGTAGATATTTCGGCTCAGGTTGTGTCACTACTCAATCTCAAGGATGATGCGTTTGCGTCCACGTTCAGAGGTTGCGCGGAGCAGAGAACGAATCGCATTGGCGACACGTCCGGCTTTGCCGATTACACGCCCCATATCTTCTTGGGCAACGTGCAATTCCAAGACGACAGTTCGTCCTCTGTCTTTGCGCTCAATCGTGACTGCATCTGCATCATTGACTAAGTTCTTGGCAATATATTCAACTAGATTTTCTTCGCTCATAGCTTATTCTTCAGCATCGCTATCGTCTGTTGATTCTTCAGCCGGAGCCTCTTCCTCGACGACGGTTTCCTCTTCAACAACGCCATCACTGGCTTCACTTTCCTCAGCGTCAACTTGGGCGGTGACTTTCGCAGCTTCCTTCGCTTTGATTTTGGATTCGCCATCCCCCGGTGCAGGGAAACGTGTTCTTTGGCTAGGTAGTTCTGGAGCGTTTTCAATCGCTTCAGCAACGAGCACTTGGATATCTTCACCGTTGCGCAGTCGTTCAAAGCGTTCCCATGTTCCGGTATGATTAAAGATACGACGCACCGCATCACTCGGTTGTGCGCCAACACTCAGCCAATGCAAGGCACGGGCTTCATTGACGACTTCTGTTGTAGGGCGGGTACGGGGGTTATAATGTCCAATATTTTCGAGGAATTTACCGTTGCGCGCTTGCCGTTTGTCAGCCACAACAATACGATAAGAGGGTTGTTTCTTTAAC
>JANQRM010000245.1 GCA_028284565.1 Anaerolineae bacterium
ATCATCAGCGATGGACTGATGACAGCTTCTCAATGGTGGCATCCCGGGCAAGGACAAGGGCTAGAAAAACTATTTCGCTACCATCGACGGGTAAAGAATGGTGGAATTATTCCGTCCGCGCCAATGGAATGGCTCAAAGACGGACCGTCATATGCACTTCTGGATGCGGCTAAAGGATTCGGATATGTGGCGGCTTCACGTGCGATGTCGAAGGCAGTTGAAAAAGCGAAAACGACAGGTATTGCCATGGTAGGTGTTCGACACAGCAATCACTTTGGAATTGCTGGCTATCATGCGATGACAGCCGCAAAAGAAGGATTGATTGGCTGGTCATTTACCAATGCGAAAGCGGAAATGGCACCATGGGGATCGGCAAAGGTTGTACTTGGTACAAACCCATGGGGAATTGCTATCCCACGCAAGGATAACCACGCAATAGTTTTAGATATGGCACTGACGATGTCTGGTAAAGGCATGATGATGTGGTATGAGCGTGAAGGACGTGAAATGCCGGACAATTGGGCGCTAACCCCTGATGGGCAGGTCACAACAGATCCTTCCGCCGCAATGGCTGGACCCTTGTTACCAATCGGTGAATACAAAGGGTATGGCATGAGCCTGATCACTGATGTGTTGACGGGCGTTATGACTGGTGCGTTATTTGGTCTAAACGTCTTTCAAGATGATCAGAACTTTGATGTTGGTCACCTGATGATTGCCATTGAGCCACAAGCATTAATCGCTATCGATGACTTCGATGAGCGTTTGGAACAACTGGTTGCCGAAGTCAAAGGTGCGGATCCGATAGACCCAGATAAACCCGTCATTCTTCCGGGAGAAGTTGAATTTGAACGTATGACGGCGCGGCAAGAATCAGGTATTCCTGTGTCACAAAAAACAGTAGAGACCTTAAAAACGCTAGCAGACGATGTTGGCATTGAATTTACATTATAAATACGACTCAAAGTTAAGGAGACACTATGCCTGAGGCAATCACAATTGGCAATGTAACGGCTCAACCTGGTGGGGTTAAGCGGGGTGGCATCCCGATTATGGGAGACATGTTTGGTCGCCCTCGTGAAATTCCCATTATTGTTTATCACGGTGTGAATGATGGCCCTATCTTGTGGTTAAACGGTGCAACACACGGTGATGAACCCGAAGGTCCTTTTTCGATATTTAAAGCCCTAGAGCATGTGGATGCGCAGAGCCTCAGTGGGACAGTTGTTGCTGTACCTGTAATGAATGTCTCCGCGTTTACAGCGGGCACACGTGGGGATCCACTTGATGCCTTTGCTTATGATATGAACCGTCTCTATCCGGGCAAAGAAAAAGGGTATCCAACCGAACGGGTGGCGTATGCCCACTGGCAAGCGATGAAAGACAACTGTGACCTACAGATTGCAATCCATTCTGGTGGGGAGCATTCGTACCTTGCTCATATGATTTTTGCGTCTGATAACCCACCGAGTTTAGAACTTGCCGCTGCTATGGGTAAAAATTGGGATTTGGTGTTCCGCAGTG
>JANQRM010000023.1 GCA_028284565.1 Anaerolineae bacterium
CCATCCAGTTCATCTGGCTCGATATCCCACACCGCCAACGTGCGAATTCCGGGCGTATCGGCTAAGTTTCCGCCCATGTCGAGTTTGATAAGCGCGCTATCCCGCGTCGTGTGCATCCCCACCTTCATCGTTTCACTCACCGATTTCACCTGACGCGCCAATCCCGACTGAATCAAATTGAGAAGCGTCGTCTTGCCCACCCCAGAAGGACCCGTAAACACGGAAATTTTATCCTTTAGCATATCCTTGAGTTCGTCGATTCCCGTTTCTTCCGTCGCGCTCGTATACAGTAGGGGATAGCCCATCTTGGCATATGGGGTGAATAAGGCTTGAATCTGGCTAGGGTCTTCCAAATCAACCTTATTGACCACAATCACTAAATTTTCGATTTGCGATTGTTCGCCTGCCACAAGGAAACGGTCTAACATGCGGAAGTTGGGGGTGGGTTGTGCCGCCGCGAAGACGAAGAGGGCTTGGTCGGCATTCGCAATCATCACATGCTCTCGCTCTGCCTGACCACCACCACGCTTGCCTCGTGTGCGGACGGCTCTCGATAAAACACTTTTACGTTCTGCGACGGATTCAATCACACCCATGTGGACATCCGTACCCTCTTCGATACGGGAGGTGAAGGTGACGGTATCGCCAATCGCCGCAATATCTGAGGATTTTGCTTCTTCTTTCAGACGACCCCGCAATTCACACATAGTGATGGTTTCGTCTGCTGTCTCGACCCAATAAAAGCCACTTTGCTCCTTTACCACTCGTCCAGTAAGCTGAGATTCTTCGCTCAAATGTCACTCCTTGTCAGTTGATTCATAGATTTCCTTTCAGATACCATTATAGTCGTTTTTTATTAGATGACGATTGAATTCCATAGTATTTCTAAGATTTGGATCAACTTATGGGGGAGTCGCCAAGCCATTCCATTGTGGAAAGAAAGCACCTGTCCACCAATAGGGAAACATCTCAATCAGGATCGGATTTTCCAGTCGGTTAACGTAAACCAAGAAAATGTCGCACTGCGAACCAATCGTGGTAACAAATTTGGCATCTGGGCTAAATGCGATCTCTTCATCAGTTGGACATTTTGGATTTGAATAATCTAATGAAAGAAGTGTCCGAAACTCACCTGATTCAAAGTTGGCAATCCTTATTTCTCGCATAGGTGTATCATCCACAGTCGTTTGAAATAGCCCAACTAGAAATTCGCTATTTGCTGACCATTGAACCTGAATCCAGCATTCGTCATCCACCTCATCCAAGATAGTTAAATCAGTGCCATCAGGATGAGCGATTGCCAAGCGGCAAGACATCGACAAAGCAATCCACTCACCATCTGGACTCCATGTTAAATCCGCAATACTTTCGCCAGCAATTTCGACAAACTGCAGATTAGAACCATCGACATCAGCAGTATAAAATCCCTCATTGATGTCCTCATAAGCAAAGGCAATCTCATTCCCGTCTGGACTTAAACTCCAGCCAACGATTGCTTTCCCACTATAATCAAGTTCGATGACAGTCTCTGTGCCATCAAAATAATCTAACAAACACAATTGATTATCATTACACAGTAGTAGCTGAAGCCCGATATTAGGTTCATCTAAACTATCTGAAAGATCAGCAAAGGGGGTCTCAGTAGGTGTAAGCATAATTGTAGGTGTTGGGGTTGCAGGGGCGGGTGTATAGTTGAGGACAATTATCGGTACATTTTCAAGATTTCCCTCAGTTGTAATAAATCCAGAGATAAGTATCCATCCGCTTTCTTCGTTATCTAAAGCAATGCGATACCATTCACCATCCTCACTGAAGCCTATTATTTCAAAAGTCTCACCTTGCTCAACTTGCCCAATAATTTGAGATTCTCGGTCATGTTCAGTTCGTATAGGAACGCCTGAATGCGTAATGGTAACGTAGGGTGTTTCGTCAAGTGTTAAAGGATCAAAGTCTACATTGTCTGGAATTCCATCACCATCACTATCTGGATTATTTGGACTAGTTCCCAACATAACTTCTGCGCCATCCGAGACTGAATCACCATCCGTATCGAAATTTGTCGGGTCAGTCCTTAAGAGCTTAACTTCATCAAAATCACTTAACCCATCAAAGTCGGTATCTGCTTGTTGTGGGTCAGTCCTTAAATTTATTTCTTCAATAAAGGAGAGACCATCGTTGTCTACATCACTAACAGCAGTAGCAGTCTGACTTGACAACGCTTGTTTCGTCTGAGTCAGTCGAACATTGCTTTGGCGAGATTCAATATCATTCTGTGTTCTGATAGTTGATATAAATCCCCACACTAAGAACAATCCAACAACCGTGAACAACCCAAGCCAAAATGTGCGACGGCGGTATAACGGCGTATGGGGTAGGATATGGATATTTGGCAAGGTCGGATGCGTTGTTCTCTCAACCTGAAGTGGGAGATGTTCAGTTGCAACATCAGGTAATTTTTCATCTTCAGTTTCAATCCCAATGCTTGTTGGAACTTCATCATCATCTGCTAAAGGAGTCGTAACTGGAGTAGGACGCGAGTCACTCTGATTTCCGATGGCTTGTGCAAAGGCTTCTGCCATCTGACGACAGGTATCAAATCGGTCTTGTGGCTCACGGGCAAGGGCTTTGAGGATGACATTTTCAACTTGTTCTGATATATCCTGACGACGAGTTGAAGGTGGAGGTAATGGATCAAAGAGATGGCTATGAATCACCGCAATAGGCGTTTCAGCATGGAATGGCGTTTTGCCCGTCACCATCTCATACAGCACAATCCCTAATGAATAAATATCTGATGCAGGAGTCAAGTCTTTTTCACTACGGCATTGTTCTGGACTCATGTATTCAGGTGTGCCAACAATATCTGTGCCTGTTAAATCAACCGATGTCCCTTCCACAATCTTGGCAATGCCAAAATCAGTCAGATAGGCATTTTGCTGATAATCAATCAGCACATTGGAAGGTTTGACATCTCGATGAATGACTCCATTCTGATGAGCGTAATCGAGCGCACTAGCAATTTGAAGTAATAATCTCGCAATTTCTTCGTAGGACAGAGCATGATTTTGAATTACATCTGAGAGTGTCCCCGTATCCATATAGCGCATGACAATATAAGCCGTCGACTCAAATTCGCCATAGGTGAACACAGGTAATATATGGAGATGTTCGAGGCGGGCGATGGCTTTGGCTTCTTGTTCAAATCGCGCTCGAAAGGAAGGGTCAGATGCATATTGATGGGGTAGGATTTTGACGGCTACATTGCGGTCAGTCTGGGGGTCGTAGGCTTTGTAAACAGTCGCCATACCACCGAGTCCAATTTGCTCGATGATACGATATCCTGCGAAGTCACGTCCAATCATCCTGAACCCTACTGCTAATCGATTGTGTTGTTTAGCTTACCCAATCAAATAAGTCATGTCAGTTAGAAGACGGTTTGTGTCTTCATTACATACGGAAAACACCGTATTTCGTGGCTTCAGCTGGTTGATTCAAGCACGCACTCAAGGCTAAACCCAAAACTCGGCGCGTTTGGGCGGGGTCGATAATACCATCATCCCACAAGCGCGCCGTCGAATAATAAGGATTGCCCTCCTGTTCATACTTATCCAAAATCGGCTGTTTAAACTCGGCTTGCTCGGCTTCGGTCATGTCGGCTTGATTATTCCGTGCCAATTGGTCACGCTTGACCGTCAGCAGGACATTCGCCGCTTGCTCCCCACCCATCACACTAATTCGGCTGTTGGGCCACATCCACAAAAAGCGCGGTGAATACGCCCGTCCGCACATACCATAATTCCCAGCCCCAAAACTCCCGCCAATCACCACTGTCAACTTGGGGACATTCGCATTCGCCACGGCATGAACCATCTTCGCGCCATCTTTGGCAATCCCACCCGCTTCATAATCCTTCCCGACCATGAAGCCCGTGATATTCTGCAAAAACAGCAAGGGGATATTCCGTGCCGTACACAATTCGATGAAGTGCGTCCCTTTCAAGGCACTTTCACTAAATAACACCCCATTATTGGCGATGATACCAACGGGATAGCCTTCAATTCGGGCAAAGCCAGTAATCAATGTCGTCGCATAATTCGCTTTGAACTCCCGAAATTCACTCCCATCGACAATCCGCGCAATTACCTCCCGCGCATCATAACTCTCGCGGAAGCTAGTCGGGATAATGCCGTAGAGTTCTTCGGCATCATACAGCGGTGCTTCTGGCGGACGCACATCCATCTCCACGCGTTTGCGTCGATTCAGGGTTGCCACAATATCCCGAACGATTTGCAGAGCGTGGTCATCATCTTCTGCAAAATGATCAGCGACTCCAGAGATTCGCGTATGGACATCAGCCCCGCCTAATTCTTCAGCTGTGACTTCTTCGCCTGTAGCGGCTTTAACGAGTGGCGGACCGCCCAGAAAAATCGTCCCTGTCCCTTTGACAATCACGGCTTCATCCGACATCGCTGGCACATACGCCCCGCCCGCCGTACAATTCCCCATCACAGAGGCGATCTGTGGGATACCTTTCGCGCTCATCTGCGCTTGGTTATAGAAGATACGCCCAAAATCATTGACATCGGGGAAGACTTCATCCTGCATTGGCAAGAACGCCCCGCCACTATCCACCAGATAGATACACGGCAAATTATTTTCGAGGGCGATCTGTTGTGCGCGTAGGTGCTTCTTCACAGTAATCGGATAGTAGGTCCCACCTTTGACCGTGGCATCATTGGCGACAATCAGACATTCCACACCCGACACCCGCCCAATACCCGTGACGATTCCGCCTGATGGAGGACTATCGCCATAGAGTTCCCAACCCGCGAGAGGCGACAATTCCAGAAAAGGGGAACCCGTATCCAACAACTTGTCGATACGCTCCCGCACAAAGAGCTTGCCTTGTTCCGCATGACGTTCTCGATACTTTTCCCCGCCCCCTTGCCGAACCAAATCCAGACGTTCTCGCAATTCATCGACCAGCGCATGGTTATGTGAAGTGTTCTCCTGAAAACGCGAATCACTTGTATCAATATGGCTTTCCAGAATATCCATCAAATATCCTCTTATGTTGTAGGTGCGTCTAATTTTGTAAGGGCGGTTTGCGAACCGCCCTTACCTAACGATTCTTGTGTTAAATGAATTGAAGTTAATAATTGAACGATTTCATTATAAGGCGCACATCACCACAAAAAAAGCCTGTCGGGGAAGACAGGCTTGGATAGAAGGGTATTGCAGATGAAACGACTTTCATCTGGGTATTATGATAACATAAAAAATAGGAAATGGGTACTATTGGGTTACGATTCGAAGGATTGTCCCTTTTGCCCATGTTCGCTTGCCCATTGTGACGAATCCACCCCTGTGTCCATTTTCTTCGTAAAGACCAACACATAGTCGTTCAAGTCTTTAATCGTAAAGGAACGGTCTCCCCAAAATTGATCTTGGATGTCATCGACAATCGTGACTCCTTTGCTCTTCAAATCGGCAAAATGAGCATCAATATCCGCATTATCCATCCGCACCCAAAAGTAGACACCACCTCCCGCGTTATCTGCCATATCGGGGTTGCGATTGAACATGATATGCGCGTTATTCAGATGCACTTGTCCCGTGATTAACTCGCCACTTTGGTCGGGCATCCGCAACACCTCGCCAAAGCCCAGCGTGTTCATATAATAGTCCATTGCCTCAGCCACATCCTTGACCGGAAAAACAGGTAGAATCATGAGCTTATCCTCGTTGATATGCAATTGATGGTTAGCAGAGTATGGCGTATCCGATGGCTTTAGTTCGTCGGATTCGACTCTTCTTCTGATGGTTTATCATGTGCGAGTTCATCCAACAACGCAGGGAGCGAATTCAACATCCGATTCCAGCCAAAGCCGATAATCGCACTGATGAAGATGTCCCGCAAACCCAAGAAATCTTCATGCTCAAGAATCAAGCGGGTCTTTTCGCCCTCTGGAATGAGTGTCCATGTCACCACCGTTTTGTGCTTCATATGACCACCGATAAAGGTATACGCCACTTGCACAGGGTTATCAACTAGAATGACTTCGCCATAGATAATCCCGTCATAAGTCGGGTTGGGCGGACTGCGAAACGTGAATTCAAAGCCCACTTCGGGGACAAACTCTGTCTCCATCAACCAACGGCTCATCAACTCCGCTTCCGTCAAGGCACGCCAGATCAATTCGGGTGGATGCGACATCACACGCTCATAGCGCAATCCACGCTTCATGATGTCTCATCATCCTGCGACAACTCATCCAAGAGCGATTCGAGGGCATCCAGCTTTTGGGGCCACAGCTTGGCGAACTGATT
The DNA here is from genome assembly GCA_028284565.1 of Anaerolineae bacterium. The sequence continues at coordinate 6,331 of JANQRM010000023.1, forward strand.
CATCCAATCTTGGACATCATTCAGAGCTTCTGGACGCAGAGTATAAACTTGTACGCGCCCTTGCTTCTCCCGTTCCACCAGCCCGGCTTCCAGCAATATCCCCAGATGTTGCGACACGGCGGAGCGTGAGACTTCAAAGGGTTCCGCAATGTCATTTGCGTTCATCGTGCCACCCGTGAGATGCACCAGAATCTGCCGTCGGACAGGATGGGCAATCGCCGTGAAGACATCCGCCCCCTCGACCCGTCGCACCGTCCGCTTACGGGCAGTCATTCAGTTGTTCTCCTGCAATGGAATTCCAGATACTACACATATATGCACCCTCATTATATGTTAGATATAGCTAACACGTCAAGAGACCATTCATCATCTAAAATCTATGACACTTATCGTAGTGCTTTGCTGATATGTTATGAGGTATTATTTAAATAAAATTTGAAATATGCGAGGATAAGTCGCATGAATGTTACAAATAAAGTTATTGTTGTGACTGGTGGGGGGAGTGGCATTGGGCGTAGCCTTGTACTTAGTTTGCTCAATAAAGGTGCGCGGGTTGCCGCTGTCGATCTGAATGAAAACACACTGAATGAAACCCTCGAACTAGCAGGAACACATCAGGATAAAATCAGTACGCATGTCGTCAATGTGAGTGATCGTCAAGCAGTAGAGGCATTGCCAGATGAAGTCATAGAGGCACACGGCAATGTGGATGGTATCATCAACAATGCGGGTATCATTCAACCCTTTGTTCCCATTAACGATTTAGAATATGAAGCCATCGAGCGTGTCCTGAATGTCAATCTGTTTGGTGTCATCTACATGACAAAGGCATTTTTGCCTCATCTGCTCAAGCGTCCAGAAGCGCATGTTGTCAATATTTCTAGCATGGGAGGCTTCTTCCCCTTTCCCGGACAGTCGTTATATGGAGCTTCTAAAGCGGCAGTAAAAATCTTATCAGAAGGGCTTTACGCGGAACTCGTCGAAACGAATGTCCATGTCACCGTTGTCTTTCCGGGTGCAATTGAGACCAATATTGGCGAAAACTCTGGGGTATCAAGCCCCGGAGCTGAGGATACAGGAGCGTCTAGTAATATGCCCATGACATCTTCCGAAGATGCCGCCGAAACCATCATCAACGGGATGGAAAAGAATAAATTTCAAGTCTACATCGGCAATGATGCCAAGATGATGAACCTGTTTTATAAGCTGTCACCCCGCCGCGCAACGCTGTTCATCCAAAAACGAATGAAAGGCTTGCTTGACAACTGATTTCTCCGTTGTAGAAGCATATTCTTGCCTCTTGAAAGCTTCTCAAGATTGTTGCTAACAATTGGAGTGATCGTGTAACAGTTATATCGAAATGGTTGTTCTTGACAACCTTATGAGAGTTTTCTTGGAGAATAACTGTATGGTTAAACAGGATATTGAAGATGAACTGAACCAAGCAATTTTACGGATTCCACAAACTAAAAATAGACTTGGTGATATTGAATCCCATTTTGCAAAGAAGTTTCATCAGGCTGGTTACTCTGATAGGGCATGGGAATTGTTTAATCAAGCAGTCCGACATGCGATTGCTGAGGGATATCCCACGGATCATATCCGTAGAGACATGGCAAATCAATTAAATGATGAAAATCATAACGATACAGCTGTCCAAATTATGTTTTCTGCAATTGTGGAAGCACATCATATTCAAGGGGAAGTTCGTGATTGGGTCATATATGAATTGAAGGACAAATTACGGAAAGCTGGATTTAATATGCGTCTTAAGCAATTTCGAGGTATGGGCGATAAATTAGCAAAGCTATGCATTGACGAAGGATTTGCTTCTGCTAAGGATTATTATTCTGAGTTATGTCAGCTCCGCGATGAAAATATTTCAAATAGTTAGCAATTTACTGAACTAAGTCTCCCACTAGATAAGCCTCGACCTCCCCAAAAACTCCCACTTGCCATCATGTCTCTCTTGTTCAGACTTTTGCCACCACATACTTAAAATAATTCGGCGCAATGACGAATCCATCATCTGTACGGTAGGGTTCAACCGCTTCTTCAAGCACAGATTTTAGTTGCTTTTCACCGATAATTCGTAACATCCGTTGTGGTGGTCCTCCTGCAATCGTAGCTTTCCAGAAGGTCTCAAAATCAGGGTACGAAAACGGACAATCAACCTCATGGGTTTCAAGCACAGTGAGACCTGCCTCTTCTATCAAACCTTCTAACGTACCGGGCGTAGATAGTCCAAATGGTCCTGCACCTGTAGGTGGTTCAGGCAAGGCACTGCTCATCGCTTTCATGAGATGTCGAAATTCAACTTTTTCAGCTTCAGCAAATAAACCAACGACGATACGCCCTTCTGCGGTACAGACTCGACTAAGTTCACGTAAAGCCACGATTCTATCTTCTGCATACTGGATAGAATTGGGTGCAAGCACGGCATCAAACGAATCCGAGGCAAATGGTAATTCTTCAAGGTCGCCAACTCGAAAATCACCCGAAGGAACCAGCTGACGAGCAATCTCAATTAAGCCTTCTGCCGCATCTAATCCAGTGACCTGTGCGCCTTGATCATATGCAATCATGCTCGCACCGCCGCCCCCACAGCCGACATCCAAAACTCGCGTTCCTGCTTGAACACCACTCGCATTCATCATCGCCTCGAATAAAGGATTGTGCTGTGGCTCTTGGATAGATGCCCAATCAGATGGAGCTTGCCCCCATAATTCACCTTGTGTTTTTGCCGAACCCATCTTATCCCCCCCCCCAAAAAATTCCGACAACTTATGCGATAAGATAGTTTAGCAACAAGGTATATCCATGACAATCAACTCACCGAATCTGCATACCTCAAAACTTTCGCTCTATAATCACTTGACTTTATGCGAAATAGTCTACTCAAGACTTATAGCGTAGTCTGTTTCCTCCCCTGATAAGAATAGGCTCCTGTGACACCAACCTCATCAACGAAAATCTCATCCTGCACAAACCTAAGCGTCCATTTGCCACGGCTTGAATAACCGATGATCTCATAATCAATCACAAAGGTATCAGGCGATGTCCAACTGCCTTTCGCCGCATAACGTTCATCATGGACTCTCGTCCAGCGATACATCCCATCCATGCCCACCGTAATCGAATAGTGCTTGTCGCCCGCTGAATAGTTGAAGACAGCAAAATCTTCGTCTGGATCAAACACCAGCTGGAAATTGTCATAGTTCCAAGGGTTGTCTTCTAGCGAATAGGTGTTCTTCGATATGGCAAGTGCTTCCGCAGAGGGTGCTGGAACGACCTTGTGGTGTTCATCCAGTCGGGGTGGGCGAGATAACAATTTCAATTGATGTTGGGCGATTTCATGCGCTTCAATAGGTGCATCCGATACGATCGCAGGGAGAATAAACTGCTTCAGCATCCGCGCAGGCAAGAAACTATCTGCACCACTCAACTTGCTTGTGAATACCGCGATGAGATTGGCATCAGGAACAACCATAATGTATTGTCCGCCGACCCCAATAGCAGAAAACATCCCATCTTTATCGAGCCACCATTGATAACCATAACCTTCTGAGAAAGGTCTCAGCAGATTCGTGAAAAACCAAGACGCGCCACTTCGTACACGGTCAACACGTCCATTATCTTGATATATTGTTCTGAATTTCTTGGGAAAACTATGCGCGGTGAGGGATTGCTCCACCCATTCGGACGAGACAATTTGACGATTAGCCCATTTGCCTTTGTTCAGATAGAGCAAACCCAACTTTGCCATATCATGGGGTTTGAGCCACAGTCTTGCCCATCCAATATAGATTCCTTGTGGGCTTTTCCCCCAGCGAACATCATGAATACCGAGGGGTTCAAAGAGATAACGTCTGGCGAACGACAAACTATCCATGCCCGTCATTTTGGTAAGAATCGCAGACAGCAAGAAGGAGCTCATATTGCTATAGTCAAAACGTTGACCGGGTTCTGCTTCCATAGGCAAATTCAAGATATGCTTCGTCCAATCATCCGTATCCATCATCCGAAACAAGCCACGCCATTCATAAAGATAAGAATCTTGGCTATGCAGTCCCGTTTGCATCGTCAACAAATCTTCAAGCGTTAAGTTCTGTAGTCGTTCATCCATGATGTCCGATTGCTTATCGGGGAACACGTCGACGACACGCACACCCACGTTGTCGATATATCCTTTATCAATAGCAATACCAATCAATATCGACATGACGCTCTTCGTACAGGAGTGAATGATATGAGGGGTGTCTTCTGGAAATAACGGATTCAGATAAATATCCGCGACAATCACCTCATTTCGAATGATGGTAATAGAATCAATCGAGATGTTTTTATTTTTTGAGTGCTTTTGCTTATAGAATTCGACCATCGCTACGAGTTTTTCGGAATCCATGCCTTGTTCTTCGGGTGTCGAAACGTCCCAATTAAAGACAGGCAAATCATCCGATTCGATAGGCTTGTAAGTCGTTGGATTTAAAACTGTATTTTGTATCATGAGATTTATCCCCTTACTCGATGTCGAGGAAGACTCAATTTCACACCATCACGAAGACAGCGAGGAAGTAAGGTAGAAACGAGATACCTCTTATCATCATTATAGAGATTCTCACTGTCCCAATTCAGTATTTTGTAATATTCCAGTAGTGACTTTCTTCTAATTCGCTACGGATGTATCGCGCTCACCGCTATCCAAAACTCTTCCTTGCCTATCACGTTACGTTATAGTATATGCTGTGTGCGATACACACGACGGAGTTACACCATGCCACCTACTTACACTGCCAAAGAATTCGCCGACCTCGCAGGAGTCAGCAAGCGCACCTTGTACTATTACGACGAATGCGGGTTGCTCAAGCCATCGACCTACCAATCGGGCAATCATAGACGCTACCAGCCGACAGACCTCATGCGTCTACAACAAATCCTGACGCTCAAATACATGGGCTTCTCCCTTAAAGAGATTGAGTCCCTACTCAACAGTCCAGCTTATAACATCCGTAAATCACTCGAAATTCAAAAGGAGGCACTCCATGACCAAATCCAGCAACTCCAACAAGTGACTCAAGCCATCGAACAGACTCTCGATGAACTCGACGCTATGCCCTTGGATGAACTCGATTGGGGCAATGTGAGCCAGCTGATTCACCGCATCGTCCAGACGAACAAGAATCAATGGGCGCGCCAATATTACTCGACGGCTGAATGGCAACAACTCGAAGCGCAGGGCAAGCAAATCACACCCGAACAACTCATTGAGTATCAGCATCAGTGGAAAACACTCATTGAGGGCTTCAAAGCCAAACGTCATCTCCCGCCCGACCATCCCGACTTCACGCTCCTTGTCGAGCAATATCAGGCACTCATCCAAGGCTTCACACAGGGAAATGAAGGTATCCGCGCGGGCTTAATCCAGATGTACAGCAACCTCGGCAACATCCCAGCCGAATACCGCTTCTACGATGCCGACACACAGAATTTTATCCGCGAGGTGCTGACCTGTCACAGCGCACTAGATAGCTAGCCAACTGTGTAAGGGTGGACAGCTGTCCGCCCAACTAACAACTAACAACTAATCACCAAAGACAAAGGACTAAACCTCATGCAAATTCATGTGCAGGATACGCTTGCGCTGTACCGAAACATGCTCGATTGCACAAGCCAAAGCGACATCGAACATATCTTCATCGACGAAATGATGAGGCCCTACGAGTCCATGCTGAATGTCTTCGGCGTGACGATGGACACTAGCGACCCTAATGCGTGGCACATCCTCAAAGCCAAAGATATGTGGGGCTTGCGTCTGCCGAACAAGAAGAATCAGGATCATTTCGCGGAACAGCTCACGAAACTAGAGCAGGCTGATGCACTGGCGACTATCCAAAACACTCTCGAACTCACTGCCAGCCAATTTGCGCCCTATGCCGTCCAACTCCACGCTTCCATTCTCTGTGGATTATTCCTCGCGCATCCTGAAAAACTAGAAAACGACGACGGACACTCAGGCATCGGCAGTATTCCGGGTTATATCATGCTGACCTATGGCGAAGTGACCGAGAACAATCTCGCGCGTCTCCCAGCTCTCACCGCCCATGAGTTCCATCACAACATTCGCTTCAAGCTCTTCCCCTTTAATCCGATACAAGTCACCGTAGGCGACTACATCCTTGCGGAGGGATTAGCGGAGTCTTTTGCAACCGCCATGTGCGGTGAGGAACAACTCGGCTATATGGTCAATGACTTCGACACCTCAGAAGAAGCGCGCGTCAAAGCAATCTTCAAAGAGGCTCTCAATAAAACCGGATTTGATACGGTTCGCGCCTACATCTTCGGGGATGATATCGCCCAAGAATACGGCTGGGAACCCATCGGCATCCCACGGCTCGCTGGCTACTACATTGGCTATCAAGTCGTGCAACACTACCTCCACAACACAGGTGTTTCCATCGTTGAAGCCACACTCAAGCCCTATGATGAAATCCTTGAACAATCGGGGTATTTCAATTCATAACCATGTAGGTGTAGATTATCGTAGTGTAGAACTCGATTATATTACGCTCAACCATTTGAGCCTCATTCATGAGCCGTTTCAAACAACCTAGCCAGATTCGTTGAGCTTCTGGCTTGAGGTTGTTCCCTAACTGTCAGCTTCTGGCATCGGGGTCCGAATCGCTTCAATCGTACTCGCCACTTCTTCAGGAATGTCATCAGGTGACCATTTGCGCGCCCGGTCCGAACTCCACATTGCATAAGGCGCATTCGTAATCCATGCCAACCGTATGAGGACTTCATCATAATTCACCCGCCACCCCGCATAATGATCCCAACAGTAGTCCCGGTCCGGATTAATCGGAACATCATAACTCTCCAGCGTATCCAAAACCTGCTCAAACTCGTCACGTGTAATCTGAATCGGGTCGCCCGGATTCGGGTCAGGATCATATGGCAGTTCAAAATAATCTGCGATGGAACGCAACGAGATGAAGCCAGCACGGATTGCAAGACCTGCAACTCCAGCACGCTCGACTTCCACAGAGGATGCAATAATAGCGGCAGTATCCAGCACACACCCCGCCGCAGTCACCCAATGTCGGTCAGGTTGGGGTGAGCGATAAAAATTGATAAGCGGTAACGTGGTATGTTGCTCCTCTATCTGCAAAAACCAATCCTGCCAATCTTGCCACAGCGTCATCATCGTCTCTGGATTATCTAAGACTTGAACAAAATGAAGCCGACGCACCATCTCAGTGGGTGTCGGTGGTGTTCCAGCAAACGTTTCCAATTTTGTGACCATCAACTCTCGTTGAGAGAACGCGCCATACATCGTTGGCAAATACCCAATCAAGAGCGCAATCAACATCATGCTCAAGGCGGCTTGGGTAAACGTCAGCAAGATAATCGGCATCTCATCATGAAACGATGCGCCCAAGGTCATGAGTGACGAACCACTCAACACAATCGCCTTATGAAGCGACAAACTAGGATCAATTGCCCAATACATCCCCGTATAGCCGATGATAATCAGCAACAGCCAAACAATCGGGAGCGCAAACATAACGTAGGGTGGGTGCATGGCAAGGATGCCATCTTTCACCAAAAAGGGCGTTTTGGATTTGAATCGCAACGCGAGAATCGCATAAATCAAGCGGACAATTTTCGTCGTCAAATAGGATCGGTCAGCCCGCGGTAGCACAAAAGACCGCAACGCAGAATTAACCGTGTAGAACGTGAGCATGGCTCCCGCACCAAAAATCAAAATACGGAGGAACACAAACAGCAAGTCATTCATCAGTGGGTGTCCTAGTTACATACTTCAGTGAACTTTATTGAAGCCACTAGTATGCTCAAGACAACACCAAATCGCAAATCATCAATGGACAAAATCTGTCACGAGAAGGGATAGCCTTACCTCGTCATCCATGTGTTGGAAAGTCTGTATAGGAAGCACACGGTTCCAGTTCCGAATAATAGTGATTGTAAAAGGTTGACAAAAAACACATTACTATCTATATTTAATCAGACGGCTGAGTAAATTCGAAATCAGTTATGAATACCGACCCGAAACCTATCACTGAGACCATTGGCTACATAATTGCGCGCGTTTGTACGGCACACCACTATCGCGCAAGCCAGTTCATGTCAGACATCGGATTGTATCTTGGTCAGGAAATGGTGCTTCAGAATTTGTGGCAAGAAGACAAGTTAACACAATCTGATTTGGCGAACAGAATTGGTGTACAGATACAAACGATCCACAAGATGATACTAAGGATGGAAAAGGCAGGCTTGGTTACCAAACAAGCAGATGAAAATGATGGACGGGTCTCTCGCATCCATCTCACACCAAAAGGGAACGAACTGCAAAACGTGACGGAACAAGCTTGGGATCAACTTGAGCAAGTGACACTTGCTGATTTGACAATAGAAGAGCGATACATACTCAGACACCTATTGCAGAAGTTAGAATCGAATCTTGGCAAGCCTGATTAATGTTGTTTTTTACCTAAATGATCAGCCGGCTTAACATTAGCTTGCACGAAAGGAGAATTTATGAGCGACTGGAACAAAAAAGTAATCGAAGAATTCCGTGCCACCAGGGTAAGGTAGGTGGGAATTTTGAAAACATGACATTACTCTTATTGCATACCATAGGCGCAAAAAGTGGGCTACCACGACTAAACCCGACAGCGTATACAGAGGATGGAGACCGATTGGTTATCATTGCATCGAAAGGGGGTGCCGATACTCACCCTGATTGGTACTACAACGTGGTTGCCAATTCGAATGTAACTGTTGAGGTGGGCACGGAAAAGTATGATGCGGTAGCAACCGTTGAACAAGAATCAGAACGAACCCGCCTTTATGATCAAATGGCTGCACAATATCCGGGGTTTGAAAAATATCGGCAAAATACATCGCGCATTATTCCAGTAATCACGTTGAAACGCAAAGTTTAGTCAGGTTACTGAGAACAACAAAAGGAATACTCTCATGCAAAAATCGTCTCAAATGATGAAAGCTGTTGTCCTTGATGCACCAGGTCCAGTATCCAACTTACAGGTTCGAGAGGTGCCAATTCCTGAACCGCGCCTGGGCTGGGTGTTGTTGCGCGTAATGGCTTTCGGGCTGAACCGTTCGGAATTACATACACGTCTGGGTCTGGCAGGACCTGATGTCACCTTTCCTCGTGTTCTAGGCATCGAAGCAACGGGAGTCATTGAAGCTGCTCCCGGGACAGACTTACCGATAGGAAGTAAAGCTGTGGCAATGATGGGTGGTATGGGACGTGAATTTGATGGAGGGTATGCTGAGTACACGTTAGTGCCAGCGTCAAGTACTGTGCTCGTCGAAACCGAACTGGACTGGGCGCGGCTTGGTGCGCTTCCCGAAGTATTGCAGACAGCGTACGGATCCATGACCGTTGGTATGGGGGTCAAAGATGGTGACACAATCCTCATTCGTGGTGGTACATCCTCTGTGGGACTCGTGACGGCGTTGCTTGGCAAGCAACGTGGCATGCGTGTGCTAGCTACAACCCGCAAGACCGATCGTGTCGAGGAGTTGCTAGCTGCCGGTGTCGATGATGTATTGATCGATGATGGCGAAATTGTAGAGAACGTTCGAGCACTGGTTCCCGATGGTGTAGACGGTAGCATTGAACTTGTCGGTGCACCGACGCTTCGAGACACCCTTGCGTGTACTCGCGTTGGTGGAACCGTCTGCTTTACTGGCATGTTATCCAACAAGTGGATCGTGGAGCAGTTCTACCCGATCGACTTCATCCCCACTGGTGTGCGGCTGACCGCATACGGCGGTGAAGCCTCGGATCTCCCATCCAGCGTGTTGTCTGACGTTGCCAACGCAATCCATCGGGGCGAAGCATCACTGCCCATTGTGACATATGATTTGGAGCAGATCCAAGTTGCTCACGACGACATGGAGCACAACAAGGTTGTTGGCAAGCAAGTTGTCTTGCCGAGTCAGTAAGACTATCTGTGCTTGTCTCGGCGCACAGATTACAAAGGAAATGTTTCGTGTCTCAATTAGTTCAGAAATTCCAGAAATTTCCTTATGATCTCGCACAGGATTTCGCCGTAAAGTATCCAGCACAAGAGACTGTGGGATCATCATTGCCATGAGATGGTTTACATCACTGTGTTTCGAAAACATTGACTTTCAGATTCGAAAAATATCTATTCATCATCAAAGCGACCAATAGAAACATAGAAAGGAAGGATATGACTGTAAAACCAGCACACACGAAATACGCATTGACGGATACCATTGAGTTATTTCCCGGCTTAACAATGAAAGTGTTACTCGGAAGCGGAGATACGAATGGTTTGCAGGCAATTTTTGAAGACATTGTCGATCCCGGTGTCGGATTAGCTCGACACATCCATCATCAGCAAGACGAAACATTCATTTTTCTTGAAGGAACCTTTGATGTTGAAGTTGATGGTCAACTATACCGTATGACGGCAGGCGATGTTGCATTTATTCCAAAAGGGTCAGTACATGCATGGAAGAATGTTGGCACAAGTCAGGGTCGCATGCGATACATTTTTTCACCAGCCTTGAATATAGAAGAGATGTTTCGTGAATTAAATGATCTCAGCAAGTCTGGAGAATTGACTGAGGAGCTTGCACAGGAGCTTGCCACCAAATATCCAGAGCAAGAGACGGTGGGACCACCATTGGAATGAGATATATTTCATCACTTTTCGTCAGGTCAATGAATAGTAACTGAGGAAGGAAACGAGATGGCGAACAAACTAAAATTAGGACTCGTGGGTGCTGACGCGGCTGGCAGAAGCTGGGGACCTGCGGCTCATATTCCAGCATTACGTGAAATCGAGCAAATTGACTTAGTTGCAATCTGCACGAGTCGCCCCGAATCGGCAACTGCCGCTGGTGAGGCATTTGGTATAAATCGTACCTATCATGATATAAATGAACTGGTGGCACAACCAGACATCGACATTATTGCGACTGTCGTGAAGATACCAAGCCATTATGAAATCGTGATGGCGGCTCTAAATGGGGGTAAGCATGTCTATTGTGAGTGGCCCCTTGGTGCTAGCCTTGCGGAAACAGAGGAGATGGCATCACTCGCACGCGCTAAAGGTGTTGTGACAGCGATTGGGCTTCAAGGGAGACATGATCCGTCCCTCACCTACATCAAAGAGTTGTCTGATGATGGATGGTTAGGCGACATACAATCCATACAGATGACATTCCTTGGCACTAGCTCATCTGAACGTCCCTCTCGGCAGGAATACGAGCGCGAGATCAGCCGAGGTGCCGATTTAATGACAATCGTTGGGGGACACACGCTTGATTACATTGCGTATTGCTTCGGGTCAATTGATGAGATTTCAGCGCGGGTGGCGACACGAGTGAAGCAGTTACGGATGGCTGACACAGGCGAGATGGTGGATACAGAAGTAGCCGATAACATCCTGATCAACGGTATGCTCACCAGTGGCGCGCTGCTCTCTTACCAGCTGTCATCTGTTCCATATCATGCGGAGGGTTGGCGGATGGCTGTTTATGGTAGCAAGGGAACAATCATCGCAACAACTCAGGGACTGCCACAGATCACACCGATCAAACTTGTCGGTTCCGTAGGCAACGAACCACTTGTTGAATTGTCAGTTCCTGAACGTCTGCGCTTTGTGCCACCAACAGTACCATTGGGTCCACCGCAGAACGTAGGGCAGGCGTATGTGCGAATGGCAGAAGCGATTCAAGAACGAAAACAATTCGCTCCCAGCTTTGAAGATGCCTTGGAGACGCATAGACTTCTTGCAACCATCCAACAATCCTCAGACGAAGGACGCACAATCAAACTAGGCTAGAGAGGGGTGAAAGCACTTTCAATACAGAGGCACACAAACAGCCAGTCATTCATCAGTGGGTGTCCTAAATACATACGTCAGTGAACGTCATCGAAGCCACTAGTATGCTCAAGGCAATACCAAATCGCAAATCGGCGACAGACAACACCTAGTCTCGATGGGGTTGCGGAAAAACGGGTTCATCGTCCTCGATAATTTCAAGGTAGACAACTCGGCTCACCGGAATGACGAGGCGTTTGGGATTGTGTCTCAAGAAAGGGACAGCTGTGTCTCCTTGTATGCGCGGGTGGTGAGCAATCAATAGCGTATCCCTTGGCGAGGGTATATCCTTAATATTTTGATAAATCTCCCCTCATCTCAGTTCCCTAGTGCTTCCCCAACTTCGGCTCCGGCGGTTCTTCTTTTGCACCCTCTGTTTGCAAGGCACGGATGACTTTCTCGATCTCCTGATCAAATAGATCGTTATCGCTTTCCCAGCCTTTGAAGTTGGCTGAGATACGGGAGCGTAATTGTCGCTTCTTCCCGCTCTCATATTGTTTGCTGTGTAGATGCCCATCTAAATCAAGGGGTATCAGAGCAAGGATCTTCTTCCCCTGCTCGCGCATAATGTGACGCTCTTTGTTGAAGGCGGTGTCGATTTCATTATCCACCCACCAGCTACTCAATGAGTTCTCAGAACAACAGAGTAGAATCTTGTCCCAATAGCGAATCCCTCGGTCAATCTCTTCATAGATGTCATCGCCAGGGAGCATCTGTTTTTCATCGAGCCAACAGCGAATGCCCCTGCCCTGTAAAGTGTCATGTACGCGCCGAGCAAACGATTTGTCTTTGTGGTTGTAGCTAATGAAGCAGGAGTAGAAATCAATGGGGCTATTCACCAACGATTTGGCGAAGGTAATCATCTTATCTGGCACACCACAACCGCGTAGGAAAACATCTGGGATGCTGCCGCGGGATTTATAGAGTGTATCGATACCGAGTATGCTGGGATAATAGTGTAGAATTGTGTCTAAGTCTTTGACTTCGGACAAATCTACATCCGCAAAAATAGTATGTCCACACCTAGCCTCTGATATGTCGGCATTTGTTAGGTTGGCACCGAATAGGTTGGCACCCCTCAGGTTGGCGTTGCTTAGGTCAGCACCGAACAGGTTGGCACCCCTCAGGTTGGCATTCCTTAGGTCTGCACCGCTCAGATTGGCATCGCTCAGGTCCGCACTACTTAGGTCGGTATGGCTTAGTTCAGCATTCCTTAGATCAGTATCGATCAGGTAGGCATTGCTCAAGTTGGCATTGCTCAGGTCGACACCATTCAGGATGGCCTCTGTCAGGTACGCACCGAATAGGTTGGCACCCCTCAGGTTGGCATCGCGAAGGTCGGCATCGCGCAGTGAACCATTTGTTAACCAACCCTTCTCACGCAATTTGTCAACAGCAATCAATGCTGTCTCATTGTTCTCACTGCCCATCTGTTTGATGAGATCCCGCTTTAGCTGTTCATCACTCATGATTAGTACCTTGTAATAAGTTTTCCCTACGACAGAGTTTACTCTATGCTCAAGCAACAAGCTCATCACTAACCCACTCTCATAAATCGACCCATTCGGAACATTTCAAAGTTGAACGGATAGTTGGTCACACAGATTGAAACACCTTTCCTCTGTGTTCTCGGTGTCAAAGGGTAGTATCTATGCGCCCCTGTGTTTAAGAATCAGCTACCGTTTCGCCTTCTCCCGCACCCGCGCAATCGTCTCTGGTGTCACCGCATGTTCAAAACTGCGTAGCCCAGCCAGCTTAAAGCCGTGTCGCGTCGCAATCTCTGTAATTTCAAGGATGCGTTCAATCTCAATGTCGCGCCCCACCGTGTAATCTTCATAGCGTCCCTCCAATCCCTAACACCTATCATCTATGCCAGATGTGCAGGGGAAGACAACCCTAGCCGTTCATATTGATCGGATGGACTATCATGCTGTTGCATCAGACGAATCATATGAGCAATCATGTGGGATTCAATTGCCGTATCGTCAATCGGTTTCTCCTGTTGTGGATCATCTTCAACGTCAAATAGCAAGTTACCAAAGGGATGAGCATCCACCCATGAACGCCCGGCTACCTTCATGACACGACACCCCTTTGTAAATGAAAATGGCTCGGATAACTGGATGTCTTGTAACTCGTCTGGCGAAAACATGGACCGAATATGCGAAAACATCAGTCCGTATTCATACAGCGGTTGATTATCAGGACGAGCAGGTGCGCGCATGTATACATATTTACCATCCGTGCAATTGACATGCCCTCCATGAATCCCAAATAGAGCGGCTTCACGGATAGGTGTATCGTCCTTGATAGTCTGGCTTAGTGGCTTACCAAGCATATCGACTGGACGGTCAACTTCAAAGAAATCAAGTAAGGTTGCAGGAACGTCAATCATCTGAACAAGGCTTTGCCGCCGTTCTCCTTGGATTCTATGACGCGGATCCCAAATAAATAGTGGTGTATTCGCCAACTCGTTGTACCAAGGTTGTTTGTTTTTTGCCCACCAATCATGCTCACCCAATAAAAATCCATGATCTGTGCAAACAATGAGGAGTGTATCATCCCACATATCCAATTCATCCATGACATCAAGCACACGACCTAAATATTCATCGCACATACTCACTAACGCGGCGTATTGATAGCGCATATGCTGAACATACTCATCATCTTCAGCCACAGGTTTGTAGTTGGGCCAATCTGCGGGTAAATTTTCTGGGGGTTGATAATCATGTGGATAGTAGTCTTTGAACTTTTGCTGAGTAAAGAACGGTTCATGTGGATCAAATGTCTCCAATTGCAAATACCAGTTCTCATAGTTGTGATTATTACGAATAAACTCCATCCCTAGCTTAAAGGTTTTCGCCTGTGGTTGATCTTCTTGTGTTGGCATGTAACTGCGATTGATCCAATCTTGCCGCCAGCCATCATCAGGTGCATTGGGGTCAATTGTATTCTCGCGTGTTTCTGGCGGAATGTCGTTCGGTGCTTTAACATGACCTTTCCAGAAATCCCCCTCCTGTCCACGTACAAATTCGTAGGTACTATACCGATTATGATAGGTTGCACCTCCATCTTCCCAGTAATGCTGGTGATCGGTGACCAGATGGGTGTGAATATCATTATTCTTGAGAATCTCTGGCATTGAATCATCAAAGGGTTCAAGAGGTGTCCAACTCCGATGCAAGAAGTTATAGCGACCTGTATGTAACTCTCTCCGGGCAGGCATACACGGCATACTCCCAACATAACATTTATCAAACACAGCCGTTCGCTCAGCTAACCGCTGGAAGTTGGGGGCGTGTACCCAATCATTTCCATAAGGATGGAGCATTCGACGGTTGAGCGAGTCAAACATCACCATAATGGCTTTCATCTCGAATCTCCTCTGTTGTTAAAATGAGATTTCTTTTGCAGTGGAAAACGATCTTCTGAGTTCATACAAAATTAGAGTTGGGAGAATACAAAGTTGCACTTACTATATTGTCAGAATACTTATTGTTTCGCCTTCTCCCGCACGCGCGCAATCGTTTCGGGTGTCACCGCATGTTCAAAACTGCGTAGCCCAGCCAGCTTAAAGCCGTGTCGCGTCGCAATCTCTGTAATTTCAAGGATGCGTTCAATTTCAATATCGCGCCCCACCGTGTAATCTTCATAACGTCCCTCCATCGCCAATGCCATCGTCTCTGCCATACACGCAAAAGCTTTTCGCTCAGGGAAGCCAAAGTTGAAATGGAAATCCGCCTGCTCACCCGGAACTTCCACCATACCCCCCTCAATGACCAGTACATCATCCCGTTGTTTCGCCACCACCCGCGACACATCGCGCGGACGTGCCACATCCAGTACCACCGCCCCCGCTTTCAAATGTTGCGCGTCAATCACGGCTTCCACTGCACTCGTTACTGTCAAAATCAAATCCGCTTCATAAATTGTGTTGATGTCCGTCGTCGCACACACCTGCGCCTGCTGACCCTCACACAATTCTCGCACCGCGTCCGTTGCTTCTGCCCGCTTGCCGACGAGTATCAGCTTGCCCACATCCCGCGCCAACAACTGCGAACAGGCTTTCCCAATCGCCCCCGTAGCACCCACCACAGCGACTGTCGCTTGCGAGATGTCGATACCCATCTGCTGACCCGCTTCATACAAGGCTTCCACCGCAATCGCCACCGTATAGCTGTCTCCCGTCGTCACCGGAATATCCAGCTTCTCAGCAATCGTGACTCCCGCATCTCCCACAACGGATGTAAACGCCCCCAAGCCCAGCACCTTTGCACCGAGTTTCTCTGCTTTATGCCCCGTCTGAATAATCTTGTTATAGACCGTCTGTACAGGCAATGCCAGCATCGTCGGCGGGGTATAGGGACACGCCAAAAACCAGCCCTTGAGTTCCTTCCCCGTATCCTGCGAAGTGATCCCCGTAATCTCCGAGATATACAATGGCGGGAAATAGCGCGAGGCATAATTAATCACCGGTTCGGGCAGTATCGTCCCCAACAGTGGGAACTTGCGCTTCACATCCTTCTTAATCTGAATGGGATGGATGATAAATGCAAAGCTATCATCAGACATGAGGCATCCTATTAGAGGTTGAAAGTCTTTCTATTATAGAGGAGATGAAAAACTGAATCGAATTAAGAGATGGCGAACATCAAATGAAAGTTACCAAATTAAAACACAAGCTATGAGTCCCGTTTACAGGGCTTCCAAAAAACGCTAGTCCGATGATTTGATCGTCAGGCGAATGACTTCTTGTGATTCAATATCTATTCAGCTTGCTCAACAGGAAAAATATCACGGATGGGCAACGCGAAATTAGGCAAAAGTGACTTCGCAGTCAGTGTATCCACATCTGTAAGGATAACCACAGCCTTACCGGGTTCATACACCTCAACAGTGCGCGATAGCGGGTCAACCACCCAGACAATTGTGCCGACCAACAAATAATTCGTCACCTTGACGCGCATCTTCTCATCATCATTCGTCGGCGATAGCACCTCAACAGCCAAATCCGGCGGGTTGGGATTATAGGCTTCACGCGACGGATGTGGTTGTTTCTCAAATGAAATATATGCCACATCAGGGATATAGCGTTCCCCACCGATGACATAGCGACCATCTGCCCCTGTCAGCCGACCCAGCTTATTCGCTAATAGATACACCCCCAATTAGGTCATAATCAGTGCGGCAATCTCAGAGGAATAGTTGTTCGATACCACCGCGACGACCTCCCCGCCGACATATTCAAAGTCTTGCTCAAGCTGTTCGGGTTCTCGGATAAACGCCTCAAATTCCGCGACACTCATCCGCAGTTTGGTCGGGTGCATGACTACCAGGTATCCTCGACTTCTGGCACTTCGTCTTCACGCGGATAGAACCGCTTGTGGACATCCCCGCCACTGAGGATATGATGATCGCTCTCTTCAAACGTGACACTCCGATGGATCACACGCCGTTGTGGAGAGGCAACCAACACCGTGTCCGACTCCACCATGCGACCCGGAAAGACGACCATGCCCGACCCGATGCGACAGTTATGCCCAATCGCACTGCCCAGCACAATCTGCCCGACCTCATCCAAAATGCCGTTCTGACTCATCGCCCGAATCGACTTCTGTGCCAGCAAGTTAAAGTCCGTGAAGGTACTCCCCGCGCCGACAAAGCTATTGCGACCAATCACACACATCTGCAAGCAGGTATTCTGTGCGATAATCGAATTCTCCATCACCGCCGTCAGATACAACGCAGAACGGAAGGGCAGGAAGCACCCATTCCCCACGCTACTCATCATCAGCACACAGCCATCATCCAGCGTGACGTTATCCCCAATCGTGCAGTTGTCGATGATCACCCCCGCACCAATCGAGACATTGTTCCCAATCTTCGCCGGACCCGTAATCACTGCCGATGGATGAATGCTACAATTCCGTCCGATGTCCACCGTCGCTGAGGTCTGCATCAACTGACGATATTCCACCAGCCCACGCCACAACAGCCGAAGATTCTCAAAGAGGCTCGTGCGGATTTGCATGTCCTCACGTCCCGCTCGCCCGAAGTTGCCATAGATGATGCTGGCGAAATAGACATGCACCCAACTCTCCACCGAAATCAAGGCACGCATCGGCGCATAGTGAGTCAGATTACCCTGACGCATCGTCATGAAGTCCGGCACGCTATAGAAGCCAATCTCATGGGCATCGCTCGGCACAATCACTGGCTCAATCTCGCTCGTATACCCATTCGGGAAGTAATACAAATCCGCCAGATGGATAAAGTGGTTGTCCTTATCGACGGATTGCTCGAAGTCTTCTGTTAGGGGCAGGGTGTAGGTCTTGAATGCGGGGTCATTCGCACGGAACGCCGCCCGACATGCCTTCCCACGTTTGCGCGCCTCCGTCATGAAGTAATCGAGGAACTCCCAATCGAACCAGAGATTATCCCGATAGACAATCGCCTCGCCCTCGATATTGACAATCTCGCCACGCTCGTCAAACACGCCACCGAGTTCACAATCCTTGCCCAGATAATCCCGCAACATATCCTCATGTTGGAGCTTGAGGGGCTTCACGCCAATCGTTAACAGGCTGGCAGGTTCATTAAAGGGGGGGACGTGTTGTTTGTCTTCTAGGATATAACGGTACATAAGCCTCGCCATCTCACGACACAATTTCCCCTAGTATAGCCCAAAATGACAAAAACGATGTAATGATGTGCTGTTTTGGTTGGTCAAATGTTTGTGCTATGTTTGTTGATCTATCCTCTTTTGGCATGATTTGCGATACCAATGCACTTGGTTGCTGATTTTATCCCAAATTTGGGATAAAAAGTCCTGCTAGCAGGAGTTAACAGACAAATATTTGAGTCACGAGATGGATAATAGTTGCCTGATTTTATGTTTGCTTCAGGTTGGTTTTTGGTTAGAAGAACCAGTTAGCAACTCAGCTAGTTAGCATTTCAGCCATCAGGTTATTAGCATGTTAAGGTGCGGGATAGCGCGTCAGCATTTCAGCAGGTTAGCTATCAGGATTGAACTAATGTTCTATTATAACATGAAATGGAGTGATTGGGCAAGCGAATCAGGTGCTTATCATTCCCCAGTCTGAATCCCCCACAACCGAACTGTTCCATCTGAGCTACCTGTAGCAAACATCGTACCATCTGATGAAAATTCCACACTTAACACAGGATCGATATGGCTACAAGTTAAGATACAAATGGAGATGAGTTCTCTTGCCGAATCCACTTCCCATAACTTGATACTATTATCACCACCCACCGAAACTAGAAGAGTTCCATCTGGTGAAAATGCTACGCTTCGAACATATAATGAATGCACATCGAAGAAGGTGCGCTCTCGGCCAGTATGCACATTCCATAATTTAACTCTGTGATCGCTACTCCCTGAAGCGAGAGTATTGCCATCCGGCGCAAATGCTACACTCTGTATCCATTCATCATGCCCACTGAGGGTAAAGAGTTCGATACCTGTGTTGACATCCCATAGTTTGATGGTGTTATCCCCACTTCCTGAAGCGAGAGTATTGCCATCCGGCGCAAATGCTACACTCTGTATCCATTCATCATGCCCACTGAGGGTAAAGAGTTCGTTACCTGTGTTGACATCCCATAGTTTGATGGTGTTATCGCTACTCCCTGAAGCGAGAGTATTGCCATCCGGCGCAAATGCTACACTGAGTACTGATGACGTATGTCCACTGAGAGTAAAAAGTTCGTCACCTGTGTTGACATCCCATAATTTAATAGTGTTATCGCTACTCCCCGAAGCGAGAGTATTGCCATCCGACGCAAATGCTACACTGAGTACTGATGACGTATGTCCACTGAGAGTAAAAAGTTCGTCACCTGTGTTGACATCCCATAGTTTAACGGCATTTTCATAGCCAGGAGAAGCTAGAAGCAGACCATTCGGTGAAAAAGCTACACTCCTCACAGAATCCGAATATTCAACAAGCGAGTTAAGTTCATTGCCTGTATCCACATCCCAAAATTTCACTGTGTCTGCACTTGCCGAAAGCAACGTATTGCTATCAGAAAAGAATGCTAAGCTCACAATAGGAGATGAATGCCCATTGAGGGTAAAGAGTTCGTTACCCGTATTCACATCCCATAACTT
>JANQRM010000583.1 GCA_028284565.1 Anaerolineae bacterium
GACTGAACTTCGCCAACAGCTCCAATTAGACCGTGACTTCTCCCCACGTATTCTGGCACTCGGACAAACTGATGACTCACAAGAACAAGTCTATATCCCGTGGACACAAGCCACCTTCATCATGGCGGCAAATACGGCATCCCTCGAATACCTTCCACAAGGTACAGACATCGACACACTCACATGGCAAGACCTCCAAGCATGGTGTCGCAACATCTTTGAGGTCACCGGGTCGCCCCGTTGCGCCTTACCTTATGCCGGACTCTTCCATCGTTTTCTTCAGGGGTATCTGTTCCCCGCATTTACAGGTGGCATGGTCACCGAATTTCGTAGCGACTCGGCTGTCGAGATGTTTGAATTCGTACGTGATGACCTCTGGGAAGTCATGCATCCACAATCGCTCAATATCGCGTTTATGCAAGATGCGCTACTCTCTGGTGATGTCTGGGTTGGCTTCGATCACACCGCGCGCTTGCTCGATGTCTTCCTCACTGCACCCGAGCAATACATCGCATTCCCAGCCCCCGCAGGTCCCGCCGGACGCAGTTATCTCTCCGTGATTGCTGGCTTATCCATCCCCCAAAACACGACCAACATCTCCCAAGCCAACGATCTCATCGACTATCTGACTCAACCCGAAACTCAGTTGCAATATATGCTCAACGGATTTTTCCCAGTCGTGTCGAGTGTCGATACCGCCATGCTTCCGAGTGGGCTTGCATTGATTTCCGGTGCAGTCGAAACACAAGCCACCGATGAAGATAGTTTCCTCTCCCTGATGCCGATTGGACTGGGAAATCTCGGTGGCAACTTCAATCAGATTTACCGTGACACCTTTAATCGCATTGTTCTGGAAGGTGAAGATATTCGGACCGTCTTGAACGAGGAAGCCGAAAAATTGCAACAATTATTGGATACAGCCAACGCCTCCTGCTGGCAACCCGACCCGCCAAGCGACGGAATCTGCCAAGTCAAATAGTAGTCAGATTATAGACTTCAGATTTGAGATTTGTCACTTTCGACGGTCTGTCTTTTCTCGCATTATTCTTGTTGCCGTCTCAGTTGAAGTCGCGTGTTATAGGTCTGTCGCCTGCGACCTTCACGATCCAGTCCTCCCCACGTTCCACTTTCCGACTTGTCACTTTCAGACGCATGACACGGCACTTATCACTCATTACTTATAGTGGAACTACAGTTCCGCTACACCCCGCTCACTTTACTCATGATATGATTCGCCAAGTTATTTGTCATGATAAGATTTCACCCAACTGTGGATGGTTAGAGAACTCGAACCCACCTCCCCCACCGACTCCCCTCAGTCCGCTTGCAATATTCACTTTTTCACATATACTCTAGGGAAGGTGCTAGCATAATCGGGTATGATGACCTCATGGATGTATACGAACTAGATGCTCATTTACGGGAGTTAACGCCCCATCAATTGAAGATCGTTCAGGCGTTGTACGACTCGGAAGGCAAGTGGTTGACCCGCGCCCAAGTCGCCCGTTCCTTGGGCAAACGTCGCCTCACCCCATACGACATCAACTGCCTTAAAATGCTCACCGAAAAGGAAATTATCAGCACCGGAACGCAACCCACTAACGCCCCCGGTTCCGACTTTGCCTATATCTATACCATGTCGGATAGCATGGCGGAAGTCGTGCAACATTGGTCAGAAATCCGCGACGAATTGCGTGCCGAAGAAGAAGGGCATCGCAAGCGGAAGCCCATCAACTTGATTGATTAAAGGTGTTGTAAGAGGAAGCTCGACCCATGAAAATTATCACGCTCCTCAACGAAAAAGGTGGCGTAGGCAAAACTACCTTGGCGACCCACATTGCTTGCGGACTCGCCATTCAAGGCTACCGAGTCATGCTCGTCGATGCCGATCCACAAGGACATGCCACCGCGTCACTCGGTTTAAAAAAGGAACCGGGACTCTATGACCTGCTCGTCCGCGAAGCCGACTTCGATGAAGTGATTCGACGTGTTCCAACAGACCGTTATGCCATCCCCGACCAAGCTCCTAAAGGTGAAATTTATCTCGTCCCATCGAATACCGAGACTCGCGCCATCCCACTCATGACGAGCGATGGTCTGATTATTTATAAGCGTTTTAGTCAGCTCAAAGAAATTATTGATGTTGTCATTTTCGACACGTCGCCAACACCGTCATTGCTTCATGCCTCCATCTACATGGCGACTCATGCGATCGTCTATCCGACAGAGTGTGAGTATCTATCGCTTGATGGTCTGATACAAAGCCTAAGCCACAAAGATATGATTCAACCAACGCGAGAGCAATGGGGTTTGGCTCCGATTGACGTGATGGGAATCGTCCCCATGAAATATCGTGGTCGCACCGTTTTGCATAACCAAAACTTAGAGAGTCTCCGTCGGCGTTTCGGTAAAGCGGTCTGGGCTCCTGTTGCCTTACGCGCTGTCTGGGGCGAGGCATCACTGCGTCGGAAAACCGTCTTCAATGTCGCACCGGATAGCAATGCCGCCCTCGAAGCTTGGGGTGTCGTCAAACGTGTGCAGGAGGCAATTTGATGGCGAAGCGCAAGATCGATGCCGATCCCTTTGCCACGAATGATGCTCCCGAATTGCCCGTCGATGAACTCGCCGGCTTGGTTTATGGCGACATCCGCAAGATCGACGACCAGAAGATTGTCGCGCGTCCGCTATCGATTCATGAGATATTGCCAGACTCCGCACAACCCAGAAAACCCATCCCATGGGCAGTCCAACAACGCCTCAGCTCACAAGATATTACTGAAGCCTTTTCTGTCTGGATTGACCTTATCCGTGAGGAACGAGGCTTTGATTTCGAACTGCATCTTTATCTCGGCGCAAGCGAAGACATCGAACACCCCGACAACATTGGCCCCTTAGAGACAACCTTTATCTCGCTAATTGAACTCGCCAATAGCATTCGCAACGAGGGATTGACCAACCCGATTACCGTCTGTCCAGAAGGCATGCGGTATCAAATCGAAACGGGAGAACGTCGCTGGCTGGCACATCATCTACTAGCCATAGCTTATCCCAATGAACCGCAATGGACACAAATCCCTGCACGGGTGGTCAACAATCACAGTATCTGGCGACAAGCCTCAGAAAACAACGCACGCTCCAACCTCAATGCCATCAGTCGGGCACGTCAATTTGCGGTTCTGTTGATGGATTTGCTCAGCACAGAACAGGGTATGGAATTCATCCCATACAGCTCCTTTGATGTCGAGCAAGATTATTATGCACAGGTCAAATCGGGCGATGGCGAATATGGCATCCCACGCAACACGAGTGAACGGCTACTCAATGCCATAGGCTTGAAGCACCGTAAACAACTCCAACAGCATCGGGCTTTATTGCGTCTACCGAATGTCGTCTGGCGTATGGGGGACGATCTGAACTGGACGGAATACTTCATGCGGAATCTCATGAATCAAGCCAAAGACGAAAATGACCTGATTGCCTTAGCTTCCCAACACGCCCTCAAAAGTGGCTATAGCGGAACTGTAGTTCCACTAAGTCGAAATCGTACCGCCAGCAGTTCATCCAAAAAACCAGCCCGTTCTCGCATCGACCTGTCCATCACCAAAGCAGAAAAAGCCCTCACGATCCGCAACTGGCAAAAGACTCCCGTCTATGAACGGCTGGAAATTTATGAACGCCTCAAAGTGCTTTTAGAGAAGATGGAACGCTGGGGCTTCGACGACTAACTCCCTTCATTCTTCTATACCCAAAACAGAGATAGCAGAACGGCGGTTCCACCATCTCTATAGCAACGGGGCAGAGTCTCACGGATTCGCCCGTGTTGATAGGTTATGCTATAATTGGCCTCACGTTAAAACAGTGTGATATTGCGCGAAGAAATCTGGTTGCGGAAATGTCACTGACAACTGAATACTAATTTGGTCTGTAGGCAAAAAAAAGCTCTGGATCAACCAGAGCACACTTCAAAAGGTGTCAAGACCAACAAAACATATGTGTCTCGCCAAGTCTACAGTTTCATTTATTGATTTGGGTTGTGTCACCATCCCTTATCAAATGAACCCTACAGACCAAAAAAGCGAGTTGATGCTTTATTGACTTGCTTATATTCTAGTCGAAAAGTGGCGTTCTGACAACCCGAATTTCGCGCTATTTCGTAAGAAAGTGCTAAAAAATGGGGTTTTCAGAGGCAAAAAAACGTGCCGATTCGCTAATTTTGGCGGCACAAAGTTATCGTCAGTTAGGATATTCAGTAATTCCAACGTATGGAGATTCCGACCTGACACGTCCCAAAGTAGCGGGCGTGGCATGGTCTCAGTACCAACGACGCTATGCTCTAGAGTCCGACTTCACTCGTTGGTTTTCTCAAGATGGATTCGCCGGACTCGCCATCGTGACAGGGGGTATCTCCCGCCTCCTCGTCATCGATTTCGATGATGAATCCCTTGCCAAACAATTCGGCCGACGCTTCCCTCAACTGACTGAGACCCGCACTGTATTGTCTGCCGGACGCGGCTTGCCACACTACTATTATCAGTTGCCATTCGGGACAAATCTCAACAGCCGTCAATATCGTGGGGTGGATGTTCAATCCAATGGTCGCTATGTCGTGACAGCACCCACAACAGTCAATGGCGAGTCCTATCGCATCAGTCGTGGGGGTGTGCCAATCTGCCTCGATAAACGTCAAATTAAAGCTGTTCTTGCGTTCTTTGATGCAACCTGCGGGACATCTTCAAAAGCCTCTGTCTGTGTATCAAATCACGCATCCGAATTGAGTAGACAACAAGTTAGCGGAACTACAGTTCCCCTAAATAATCCAGTTCCGATAAACCAAGTCAATCAGTCGCCTGCTCATTTACTCGCGCTCTATCGTCATTTCGCGCCCCAAATCGGGCGCAACAATGCGCTCTTTCAGATAACTTGTAAAGCTCGCACATGGGGATGGTCTATTCGCCGCGTTGCAGAGACATTGCTCAATGAACATATCCATCAACCCGCACCATATGGACATTCGTCTGAGTCACTTATCCAACGTCGCTATGAAGCCACCAAGACGATTGAAAGTGCCTTTTGTCGTTCACAGCCACCGACCAATCCCATTCGGCAACAACAATCTCTAGTCAGTGTTCCTAATCCAGTAAGAGAAGTTTTCCTCCAACGTGGACAAACCGCTGTCCTACGTGTCATTGAAGGCTTGCTCTTAGCAGGTGTAAAAGAAGGGGAAGTTATTTCTCAATCGGCTATAGAGAGAGCACTCAAAGGAGTGGTCGGACGCTATTCCATTTTGAAGGCATTATCGACGACTTATCTTGATAAGACTCCGATATTTCAGCAAATTCAATCGAAATCACCCCCAGACCCCCATACTGACGTTGCTATTGGCAATCAACAAGTTGATAAACAAAAATGTCTTTTGTTTAGGGTGACAGCATCAGACAAAAATAAACGAGGTCGCCCATCCAAGCAATATCTCATGCCTCAAATATCGATAATATGTTCTAAATTAAATGTGAAATATATCACAAATGAGGCTGTTCAACAAGAAGATTTAACCTCTGCAACTGCTTATCGCAAAGCTATCCACCGTGAACTCCTCCAGCGTCGCCCCGGATTATATACCCGCAAGTGGTTGGCGAAGCGCATAGGTGTCTCTGTTCGAACTTGTCAACGTTACAACAAAGCCTATGAAATCAATGTCCAACCGATGTTTATTGAGACTCCTATCTCGTGGCGTGATATTGGCAAAATCCCTGACGAATCCCCCTTAAATGGTACATTTTTGAGGGACGAGCAAGGCAAACGTTATCCCGCTTTACGTTGCGTTGCCACGCATTTACTCGCCAAGAAACACCACGTCACCTATGTCCGACAAGACCGCAATTACTATTGGGTTGGTAATAACTTGCCCCTGGTTTCCGTCGCCTTCGGAATCCATCCCCAACAAGCCCAATACGACGAACAACGCGAGAAAGTTCGCCATTTCATCGAGCGCACCAAATCTGCCCAAATTGAATCAAAAGCTGAGAAGAAGCCCGTATCCATTCCCAAACCAAGTCAAACATCACAAAAACAAACGACAGACAGAAGCAAAGCCAAAACACGCCGACAAGCCATCCCCAAAAAGCGCAAATCCTACTATCGCCGACCTCTTGCCCACGAGAATCACGAACACCTCGCACAGAAGCTCTATCGCGTCGTCTGGAACAGCGCAACGGAGGAGAAGACTCGCATCAGCCAAGCCAATGCCCGTCGCCTTGTGGAGCAGTATGGAAGCCGACTTATCCAACAAGCCATCACCACCCTCGACAAACGCCAGAACATCACCAACCCGGCTGGCTTTGTTCACGTCTGGCTACGCTCGACCTTTGCAGGCTAATCATGACAAAACAAATGTTCTTTTGTAAACTAATGGGACATCACCGAAGCAGTACACTGAACTGGGAGACACTTCATGAAGAAACATCCAGACAGGTCATCCCGCCAAATCATCACCGACTTTTTTCGGAGTCTCTTTCAAATCACACAGCTGACCTATCAGTCAGCTCCCCGAATTTTAATCGCCACCATTCTCCTTCGTCTGGTGCAGTCGGGGATGCCAGTTGCATCAGCTGTCGTCTTCAAACTCATCTTTGATCGTCTAGGATTTATTCTCGCTGGAGAAGTGGATTTCGTCTTCGAGCAGGACATCTTGCCCTTTGTCTTATTATTCGGTGGCATCATCATCATTTCGCAAAGCACCCACGCCCTTGATGTCTACCTCAATGAGGAGCTAGGACGACGCTTACAACTGCACACTAGCACCCTCATTTATCGACAACTCTTGACCTTTCAAGGGATGGGCTATTTCGAGACACCGCAATTTCACGACACCCTAGAGCAAGCGACCCACAACCTCCAATGGATGCCCATGCAACTCATCCGCGAGATACGCAGTATCATCGGTAGTCTATTGACCCTTTTTAGCTTTTTCGGCATTGTCTTCGTCTTTAGCCCGACACTCGCGTTCTTTTTGATTCTCGCCACCATCCCCGGCTTTTTGGCACAACTCCGCTTCCGACGCAAACGCTTCGACATCAGTTGGGAAAACAGCCCCAAGAAACGCAAAGCATGGTACTTCGGCGCGCTCCTCTCCCGCACGCATCATGCCAAAGAAGTGCGCCTTTTCAACTTAGGCGACTACATTCTCAAGAAATACATTCTCGCAACCAAAGACATTCATCAGGTCGAGCGTGAACTCAATCAGGAAGAGTTACGAGTCAACACGGGCTTGAATGTCCTGAGTGCGATAGTCACTGTCGGGACTTATATCGTTGTGATTACCCAAGCCTTTGCCCAGCGGATTACACTCGGCGATGTGACACTCTATATCGAAGCCGTCCGCAATGTTCAACACCAGCTGACAACCCTTACGTGGACACTCGTCAGCCTCAGTGAACGCACCCTCTTCTTCACACACTATCAAAATCTACTCGCGTTACCACCATCCCTCGACCAACTCGAACCCATCCAAACCGTACCTCCACTCCAAGCGCAAATCGAACTCCGCAACGTCTCTTTCCGCTATACAAACGATGCCGATTATGTCCTGCAAGATGTCAACTTGACGATTCACAAAGGCGAGAGTCTAGCCCTCGTCGGCTTGAATGGTGCAGGCAAGACGACTCTCGTCAAATTGCTCGCTCGCTTTTATGACCCCACCGAAGGGCAAATATTGTGGGATGGGGTGGATATTCGTCACTTCGCACCGGTAGACCTCCGCCGACGCTTAGGAGCTGTCCTACAAGATTTCATCAAGTATGATCTCAGCGCACGAGAAAACATCGGCTTTGGTGATACCGACCACATCGAAGACCTCGCACACATCCAATCCACCGCCCAACAAATCGGAGTCGATGACTTCATCCAAGACTTACCACAAGGCTACGAGACCGTCCTCAGCCGCTGGTTGGTCGATACCGACGACGAAGGCACAGACCTCTCTGGTGGACAATGGCAGAAGATTGCCATCTCACGGACTTATCTGCGGGATGTCGATGTCTTGATGCTTGATGAACCTACCGCCGCCTTGGATGCCGAAGCCGAACACGACATCTATGAACGCTTTGCTGAAATATCGAAGAACCGCGCCACCGTGTTAATTTCCCACCGCTTTAGCACCGTCCGCATGGCAGACAAAATCGCCGTCATCGAAGACGGACGCATCCAAGAATACGGCACACACCACGAACTCCTCGCCCAAAACGGAACCTACGCCCGCCTCTATTCCCTCCAAGCCAAACAATACGCTTAACCAACCTTGAAACAGCGATGCAAATGCATAGCCAGATGCATAGCGGAGTGCAGTGTCTACGCGCACCAAATGCATCCCACTTTGACCTTGTTCTGTGATACGATGAAAATAGAACCTGACAAATGAAGAGCTAGGTAAGGGCGTACAGCTGTACGTCCCTACATAAGGCAATGCGCGAATGAAATCTAACCCAAACCCAAATCCAACCTTATCCGTCGCCACAACGGGAACGCGCCTGCCAACCGTCGAAAACAATATGCATCCGCGCGACGGGAAGTAGGATGACAAATAAAAAGTAAACCAATTACTAACGTATCTGAGGTGGAATGGCGGGAAGTGGCGGGAACGCCCTTGCCAACCGCCGGAAAACATAAACTACCGCCGGCGGTAAAAATGATGACCAATGAAAACCAAACGAAAGTCAAACCAAGCCAACCATGAAAATTAAAGCCATCCATAACAACGCCCGAAGCCATCCAAGCCTTTGAAACCCAAATCGGCGCAAAACTTCCCGACGACTACAAAGCCTTCTTGCTTCAATATAACTGTGGAAGCACAAGACCATATCATAAATTTTGTTATTCCAAGACAGCAGGATGCGAATCCGAAATCTCAGAACATCATTTAGCTGATGTTCAAAGAGGCACTC
The DNA here is from genome assembly GCA_028284565.1 of Anaerolineae bacterium. Next base: position 8,940 of record JANQRM010000583.1, read on the forward strand.
TGCATGTTTTATATGGTCTCTTCGGTGATTCTTCAGTAAATTCATTAGAGTATCCTAGGGCTTACATTGATAACTTGCCAGAAAAAATGTTATCTATTGGAAATGATCCTGGAGGACAACTTATCTTGTTATCTCTGAGGGAGGCAACCCACGGATAGGTATATTATTTTCAACATGAATGGTTGGAATTCACAGAAGAAGAATTAGCAAAAATGGATGAATGCCGAGATACATATTTCGTTGCAAAAAGTTTTACAGACTTTATAGAAAGCCTCAGTGATAATTAATTAGTACATTAACCACAAAAAACTAATCACTAAAAACGAAACACTATGCGATTCCTCACCCGTGAAAACCTCTTTGCCCTCTGCCTCTGCCTGCTGGTGATCCTCCTCATCATCGTCACCACCGACTCCGCGCCCCAGTGGATTTATCAGGGCTTCTAGCACATGGACTTAACCCAAATCCTCGTCTTCAGTCTGCTGGGCTTTTTGTATGTACTGTTCCTGCCTGCTCGCTGGCGGGAGTGGGGCTTATTCATCGGTTCTGTGGTGGCAATCTACTGGCTCCAACCGACCATACCCGGCATCCCGCAACTTGACTTTGCCCTACCAACAGCTATTTTGGTCTTATCCATCTTCGGCTGGCACATCACCCGACCTGATGACGACAGACTATCATCTGAGAACCGCATCACACTCCTCATACTCATTGGACTGGTCTTACTCCTCTCTGCCACCCGCTACATGCCGGCTGATTTCCGCCTGACCACACGCCCACCCGATACATGGTTCGTCGCGCTGGTGCTGGCAATTGTTGGTCTTTTGCTTTGGGGGATAGGCAAGCTGGTTGCGTCACGTCAACGGGGCATTGCACTCGTAATCGTCGGCATGATAATCATCTTCATCTGGATGAAAGCCGAACCCCTTGCTGAGATGCTATCCGCTTTCTTTCGGGGGCAGATGGGACGCGACACCTCACTAGCCACTGCCAGCGAACTCAATTGGCTAGGCTTCTCCTATGTCGCCTTCCGCCTGATACACACCTTCCGTGATAGACAACAGGGCAGATTGCCCCAACTCTCCCTGCGCGAGTATGTGACCTATATTATCTTCTTTCCAGCGTTCACGGCTGGACCTATTGACCGCACAGAACGCTTCATCGACTACTGGCGTACCTTACCCCAAATGGTCGGACTCGACGCGAATCGCATCACCATCGCACTCACTCGCATCAGCATTGGCTTGGGCAAGAAGTTCGTCTTGGCGGATAGTCTAGCTCTTATCTCACTCGATGCCACCAATGCCTTCCAAGCCCAAACCGCACCCGATCTCTGGCTACTCCTCTATGCTTATGCCTTCCGTCTCTATTGGGATTTCAGTGGCTATTCTGACATCGCCATTGGCATCGGTATCCTCTTCGGCATCCAACTCCCAGAGAACTTCAACAACCCCTATCTCAAATCCAACATCGCCTCCTTCTGGCAGAGCTGGCACATCACCCTCAGCAATTGGGTGCGCTTCTACGTTTTCTCACCTTTGTCCCGCCATCTGCTTAGGCGTAAACCCAAACCAAGCAACGCCATCATCCTTTTCGCCTCCCACATGACCACCATGATTGTCATCGCGCTTTGGCATGGCATCACGGGAGCCTTTCTCATCTGGGGCATCTGGCATGGGCTGGGCTTGTTCATCCACAAGCAATGGACAGACCGCACCCGCAAGTGGTACATCGCCCTCAAAGAGACACCCCGCAAGCAACAGGCATGGGCAATCATCGGCATCCTGCTCACCTTCCACTTTGTCGTCATCGGCTGGGTCTGGTTCGCATTGGGGGATTTAGACGTGGCAGTACAAACCTTCCTCCGCCTCTTTGGCATCGGCTTCTAACTAAGACTCCACATGATGAACCGTGTATCTGCAATGACCAGCCACACAAGGGAGCAGGGCATGGACGACTTAGCGAGGCTATATGATGTCGTATCACGCTTTACACAATACCCGCCAGACAAACTCAAGATCACACTCTGGCAACCGACGGAACATCAGAGCAACCACACCTATCAAATTCGCTACGATGACACCCACTGGATTGCCAAAGTCTATCTCAAGCCAGAAGAGTTCAACGATGCGCCCCGCCGTGAAGTCGAATCGCTGAAAATGCTCACAAACTATGACATCGCACCCCAACTCATCCATCATGAACCCCACACGGACACCCACAAGCCAATCGTCATCTACGACTACATGGAAGGCAAGATGTGGGA
>JANQRM010000254.1 GCA_028284565.1 Anaerolineae bacterium
TCCAACAATACGACACGCTCTTTAGCATTGCCTTAGCCAACAATACGACGGTTGATGATATTGCTCGACTCAACGGAATTACCAATATCAACGTCATCAAGATGGGGGATGTACTACAAATCCCATAAATTTTTATCATCGTATCAAACCAAAGGGGCGCATCTAAGTCGTCCCTTTTTTGTTGGAGCAGAATGGAATGGAAGAACGGATCCTGACCACCACATCTATCTATCAAGGGCATGTCGTCAAACTCAATGTCCATGATGTGCAACTCCCTGATGGCAATACTGCTAAGCGAGAACTCCTGCAACATTTGGGCGCAGTTGCAATGATTGTTGTGGATGCAGAGCAACAAGTATTGCTCGTCCGACAATATCGTATTGGGGCAGGGGAGGCGATGTGGGAGATTCCCGCAGGCATGTTGGAAGCAGATGAAGACCCAAATGATTGTGCCGTGCGAGAATTGCAAGAAGAAACGGGCTATAAACCGCTTCAAATGGAGCAAATCGGCAAATGGTACACTGCACCGGGCTTCACGACGGAGCAAATCACCTTGTATTGGGTGAAATCATTTACTGAATCTAAACTCGACGGGGATGTGGATGAATTTATTGAGTCGCGCTGGTTTCGCTTCGATAAGGCACTTGAAATGGTCGATACAGGCGAAATTCAAGATGCTAAGACGATTATCGCACTCTTACATATTCAGCAACGGCTAACTCCCTAAAATCCATTGACGTTGCCCTTGTGTTGTTTTGTGTGACCATGCTATAATCTCACGCTGTTTAGAAAGCTAAATCATGCGCCAAACGGCGTATTTTTTATCATAAGGTCAATATCATGAATGAGCTTGTACGAAGCCTCGCCGCGCCTACACCAGACCACCCTGAAATTGAATCGGGTGATACGGTGCGTGTTCACTTGCGGATTGTTGAAGGCAACCGTGAACGTATCCAAGTTTTCCAAGGTGTGGTGATTCGCCTACGTCGTGGTGGCAATGAACGCAATTTCACGGTCCGTCGTATTGCCAGCCATGGGATTGGTGTGGAACGGACCTTCCTGTTCAATAGCCCTCGCGTAGAGAAAATCGAAATTACCCGTCGTGCCAAAGTCCGCCGTAAACAACTTTACTACTTGCGGGATCGTCGGGGTAAAGCGGCACGTCTGAAGGAACGTCGTGACTTTAAGCGTACGAAATAAGTAGACGCAATGCAAAAACCACTCATTGGTATTGTCTCCTACGAAAAAGTCATCGAAACTACAGGGTGGCATTATGATGCCTGCTACGCACTGAATGCTATTGCCATTGAAAAAGCGGGTGGCTTGCCGATATTGATTCCATCGCATTTAGAACCCGATAATCTCCGTGCGATTTATGAGCGTGTCGATGCTGTGATGTTCCCCGGTGGTGGGGATGTGAATCCAGATCACTATGATGCGGATAAGCATGTCAGAACTGCACAAATTGATGATAGGCGAGATGTAACCGAAATCAACCTGATGCGCTGGTCAATCGAAGATGATCGTCCTGTGCTAGGGATTTGTCGTGGTATCCAAGTGATGAACGTCGCACAAGGCGGAACCTTGGTTCAAGACATTCCCTCTGAAATCATCACCGATTTAACTCATGATATTCCTTCATCGATACCCCGTAGCCATCTCTTGCATGAAGTCGAAATTGACCGTGAGAGTCGTCTCTCCAATATTTTGGGGGCAGATGTGGTGACAGTGAATAGTCTGCATCATCAATCTATTGGGCAGGTCGCCCCGAACGCTCAAGTCATTGCCAAAGCTCCCGACGGCATTATCGAAGCTATTGAGTTTCCACAACAGAAATTTGCCTTGGGTGTCCAATGGCATCCAGAAGACATGACGGATAGTGAAGCGATGGACTCGCTCTTCCGCGCCTTCGTCGATGCCGCTCGTGAATGGATGTCTTGAGACTGCCCACTTGATTATCTCCATTGGAAACGAGACTCCATATGCGAGATAAAGTCCCTCAAATCAGCCTCATAATTTTGGCTCTACTGATGCCCTTAATTGGAACATTGGCGTTGGTGCATATCCATCTTCAACAAAACCTGCTCAATTTCTATCCCATCGTCGTTAATGATGAAGCCTTGAACTGGCATCAAATTGAGTCCTTCCGCACGGTGGGCTTTGCGACTGGCTATTACTCCATGCACGAGGCGATACCCGAAGCCGAGTTTACGCATTTTGCTTTCTGGGGACCAGCGTTTCCCATTTTCTATGGTATTCCTTCGGCTCTGTTTGGTTGGGAATATCACTCCCCGCCGATTTACAATCTTGCAGTATTTACTGTATGTCTAGCAATTACATTAGCTGTCTTGCGCCTCAATAAGAGGCAACTCCTCGCGTTTATCTTATTTCTGGCAACGTTTGCCCCGCTTTATCTCTTCATCCCTAGCAATATGCAACAGCCTGTCCATCTCGCGTTTGCCCTGATATTTGGCTTGTTTTTTGTCCATTTTTTGCGACACGATACCTCACCAAAAATCAGTATCTTCTTTTTTGTTTGTCTGACCTTGATGAGTCTATTTCGTCCAACGTGGCTGATTATGGCGGGCTTATATGCAATCATATGGGCATATCGTCAGCGACAACATTGGAAGCGTATTCCATTTGGGTGGGTCGCCATCCTAGCCTATATTTTGCTTATGCAAAATGTGATTCTGTCGATTACATCTCCCGTTCCCAGAGACAGTAGCCCTATCGAAGAACGTGCCATCGTCGATATTCGTTATGACTCCGGTTTAGACTCTCTCATCCGTAATTTTGGACGCAATCTGTCAGAATTTAGTAAAAATGCTCAACATATCATCGCCTTTGAAGTGGGTGCAATGTTGATAGTGTTATTGCTATTCGGCATGACAATGTGGCTAGCCTACCGTCAATGGCAGATGAGGCACAAGGCTAAGGAACAACATTTGCTGACCCATGTGCCAGATTGGGTTGAATTTGGGGTCTACTTTCTTGCTTTGGTTGTCCTCTTGGCATTTGTTGGATTTATCTACGATGTTCGGGGCTTCCGCGGGTATCGACTGATTGCGCCTCATATGTTGTTTCTAGTCGTTCTGGTGATTGCCTGTAAACGTTGGCTGTGGGTCGCCATCTTAATTGGGATGAATATGCTGTTGGTCCCTTCCTTTTTGGATATGGCAAGTGAATATCGCATCAATAGCTTTTCATCGGAACGTCCTAATATCGAGCGATTTGAAATTGAAGCCGTTAATCCGCATTTACGTTTTGACGATGAAACCGACAATGCTTGGTGCAATACGATTCTCTATACCTTTTTGCCAGAGGAAATTTTGGCAACACCCGCAGGCATGGGGATTTCGAGTATTTGGATTACCACAATTGAAATCTCCGCGCCGTTGAAATCTAAGTACTTGGTACTCTCAGATTTGGTGGTTGGTTGGCTAGAAGATGGCAGTTATTTTGGCGTTGAAGCAGGTGAATACACACCGAAGGTCACACCCCTTGTCGAAACCCCGATTGGTACGCTCTATCTCAATCACGATGCTGAATGTCCTCCTTGAGATGGTGGGGCAGGTTTTGTCTCAATCTCCGATTGTTTCTGAGTGGCAGTCGATTCATGCATATCCGTGTCGCGGATACCTGATATGTCAATTTCATCAGTCGGACGTTGGACTGGTGTCGATTTCGGCTCTATGGTGACGGTGTGAGACGCGGTGTGAGAGGGTTGGATTGGTAATAAGACATAAAAGGTTGTGCCGGGCAATTCCATCATGTCGTGTTTGGTACTGTCTGCCCAGATGCGTCCACCATGTCCCTCGATAATCCCTTTCGCAATTGTCAAACCCAAACCGGGTCCTGCACCCATAAACTTGTATGCGCCACTCGAATGCAATTGGGGGTCAAAGGCACGATAAAATTTCGTGAAGATATGGTCAAGGTCTTCGGGATTGATTCCCACGCCTGAATCTTGAATGGCAAATAAAATCGAATCGGATGAGAGATGGTCATCTTTGGGTTGGAAGGAAGCGGAAACCTCGATTTTGCCTCCATCTGGTGTGAATTTGATTGCGTTAACAATGATATTGCTAAAGGCTTGGACGAGGCGTTTCATATCCCCTTGCATCGTGGGTAAGCCCTCTAAACCGGATGCTTCTAATATCAACCGACGTTGCTTAATTGCATCCGTTAATTGCTCCACCGCCAGTTTAATGATTGTTTCTGGAGCTGTCTGAACAAAATGCAAATCCATGGCATCAACATCTAACTGACTTACATCCAGCATTGCTGTAAGTAAATCCTCAATGCGTTCTGTTGCGCGCCGTAAATTCCCAACCATCTTTGCTGTCTGTTTTTGGTCGAGCATCCCTTCTTCATTCAGACCATCCATAATGTCCGTGTAGCCCCGCACTTGTGCCAGAGGCGTTCGCAATTCATGGCTGGCAATCGTCACAAAATCAGACTTGATCGCATCCATCGATTCCAAATTTCGCTTAGCATCTTGGAGTTGGGTGTTCAGTGAGGTCATATTAGAATTGAGATGACGTAAATCATCAATCAATCTTGCGCTACGTAAGGCATTCCCGACTTGTTGTGCCATCAAATACAGAAGTTCGAGGTCATGGTCATAAAAAGGTGTGTCGTTGAGTTTTGCTCCACAGGCTAATAAGCCGATGAGTCGATTCTCGGTCACGATGGGAATAAAAATCCGCATATTTAATTGGCTAAAGAAGTTGCGTTCTGCTTGTGTGACCACTTGGTAGGTCGGGTGGTAGAGCAGGTCGTATTGTGACAAGGGTTGATGCAGATTCGCCAGTACGTGATAAATCGGGCCCTGCTTGGAAAGATAGCCTTTGCGTGTATGCGATTGCGACCCATTCGCATTTGCGGGAGTCAAGAATACAGTCAACTCGACGGAATTGGGCTGGCGGAACGTTTCACTAATTAGGACAAGGCTAGAATGACGGACTTTCAACACGTGGTTCAGTGTGGCGGTTGTTGCTTGCACGACTTCATTCAAATTGGTTGCAAGGGTGATCCGTCGGCTATATTCGGCAGAGGCTTGGATGAGGTTGGCTTTGGATTCCTTAAAGAATTGCTGATAGGCATTGAGAGCCAGTTGACGTAGGGGAATAATCAATGCGCCCAATACCAGCGCGATTCCGGCGACAATCGATGCACTCTGCAAGTTGAGTTCGATATTTAAACGTCCAATAGCATACATCGCCCCAAACAAGACCAACCAAATCACGCCCAACACTAGCATTGTCCGTAAGCCGCTGATGAGCGTCAAACGGAAGTCAATAACGTGTGGTCGATATTGAGCATAAACCATGCCCGAGATGCCTAAGAGCAGGGTCAGTAAGCCGGTGAGGGTCAACATGGGGATGAAGATACTTACCTGAACCAACCCGATAAGCAGTATCATCGTGATGAGTGAAGCGAGTGCGGAACGGTTGGCAATTTCTGGCAAGGGAGCTTGATAAAAATCGTAAAGTGTGAGGGCGAGCAACCCAACGCCAGATATGGCAAATCCAAAAATATAAAGACTGGTAGATACATCAAATTGTGCAAGCCATTCGCTGGTCGTGAGGAAAGAGGACGTTGTCAGTAGGGCAAGTCCAGTAAAACTCACTAGCCATACTCCAGCAAAAACCTGCCACAGTATCGCAAAGCTAGGATAAGCCCGGTGCTGGTGAACATCTGTAATCAACCACTTTCCATAGCTTAGCCATAGCATAACCGCAGTAATGCCAAT
>JANQRM010000650.1 GCA_028284565.1 Anaerolineae bacterium
AAGAACATGGCGACCCGACCCATCGCTATAAATTGGGAACACATCTGGGAGATGAGATGGTGTTTATAGTTGCAGGTGGTGGGATGCGGACCTTTGTGCAGTGCTTCTTGTTTGGTATCCAAAGCTATCTGGTGAGTATGGGGAGCTTTGTTCCCAAGTTGGAAGATGAATTTTATGGTGCGTTGATGTCTGGTGATTACGATACGGCGTTGAATGTGGTGCGGGAGTATGAAGAGCCGTTCTTTGACTTGACTGTGCCGATGGGCTGGCATATTGCGCTGAAGGGAACGCTCTCATTGATGAACTTGATGCCGATTCATGAACGTTCACCAATGCAACCACTATCGGATGAGGAATTAGGGAAGGTCAAACAATTGATGGGTAAATTTGAGTGGATGTAATTTTACACAAAGTTTTATAATATTATTGCAGGAGTACAAATCTAAATTTGAACATTCATTGGGCGTACAGCTGTACGCCCCTACATTTTTTCGTGAATATCAGGACGCTCTTATGGCAAACCCGAAAACATACCTCGCTAAACGAATTGCTATTCGAGATAAGGTGATTGCTGAATATGAACCGCCGTATATCATCGCGGAGATGGCGTTGGCGCATGAAGGCGAACTTGATCTCGCGCGTCATTTGATTGATGTGGCGGTGGAAGCCAAAGCGGATGCAGTGCAGTTGGAGATGGTGCATCTGGCGGATAACCTTGTACCGACTGCAAAGCTCTTTGATGTGGTGGAGAATCTATGCTTCTCTGCAGAGGAATTTGCTGGATTATTTAAATACACTCGACAATATAACATTGCATTGTCGGCATTTGCCTATGACTTGCCGAGTTTGAAACTCGCGCTGGAATTGGGTGCGGATATGATCAAGCTGAATTCATCGGATTTATTGCATTATGAGATGTTGCGCGTGTTAGGAGAGTCGGATATTCCCTTTACGCTGGGTACAGGTTCATCCACTGTGATGGAGATAACCTCAGCTTTGGAGATGGTGCTGGAGTCGGGTGGCAATCAAGTGGTGTTGATGCATGGGGTGCAGAACTTCCCGACAGATATGCGGAATGCTCATGTTCGGCGGATGGCATTGTTGCGAGAGACATTTGACGCGCTCGTTGGGTATGCAGACCATACGGAAGGCGACCATGGATTGAGTGGAGTGATTGACTTGGTGGCGGTGGGAATGGGGGCGACAGTTATCGAGAAGCATATTACGCATGACCGTTCAAAGAAGGGCATTGACCATCAATCGGCGTTGAACCCGGATGAGTTTAAGCAATTTGTGGATACGATAGGGCAAGGGGGGATGGCGTTGGGTGCGCCACGTTATCAGACACTAACGGAGAGTGATCGCAAGTATCGTCAATTCCAGAAGAAAGCGTTGTTGGCGGCGATGGATATTCCGGCAGGGACAGCACTTAAGCGTGAGCATGTGACCTTTTTGCGGGTGGATGCGAGCTATCCTGAATTGTCACCGATGGACTTCCTCAGTTTAGAAGGTAAGCTGACGAACCAGCCCATTCAACAGTATGAACCGATTTCGCGCCGACATTTTGATGTCGACTAGCAAATTAGGAGTCAGCAAATCAGTTGATTTACTCGACTCACGGTAAACTAAAACAAGGTCTCATTAACTTAGGAGTTATTAGTGGACGCGAAGGGTGATATTGTTCAAGCTTTAGATTATTGTAAAAACCTCTTCGCAATATCTCCTCAATTGTTGGTCTTGGCAACTGTTATGGGCGAATACTTAGGTCATTTGATACTATCTGAAGAGACCATTGAAGTTGAGCGGGTTCTAGCTCTCTCGGCAGGAGCTAGTGGTCATCATGACCTCCACGCAATGGAGTATCGTCTTGGTAAAGCAAGCTATAGCTTGATGGTTGCTGAGACTGGTTGTATTGTCTATGCAAAGTTAGACGAAGATCGTGTCTTAAGTTTGATGTTTAAAGATGCAACCGAAACTACTTTGAGCTCTATTCTTTTTGATTTACCGAAAGCTATTGAGTATTTGATCAACCTTGAGTTATAAGAAATAGGGCACATCAAGACAGGATTGAAAGCAGACACCTCAGTGATTATAGATAAAGACTAGCAATAAATTTTCCCCTTTGATTATGTCGAGAAGAATTCCAACCAAACATACGAATGCAAATATCGAAGCGGTGTTGAGTATGTTGGTGGATACACCTAATCAACTTGAACAGTTGAGTGAAGTGTTGTCATCGGAAGCACTTGTGCAACCCATAGATGCGGGAGAACGCTCTTTTAAGGAGAATCTTGCTCATCTTTTAATACTGAAGCCTTTACAGCGGAAGCTATAACTCAGGCGTTGTTGGTTGATGAACCCTATATTCCCAAGATTCATCTTGAACGCGATTGGGGCAAATTGATACGATATGAACAGTTTGATTTTACTGAATTGTTGACCTATTTCAGCTTTCGACGCAAGGTATAGCTGAATATGCTCCGTCGTTTGTCAAAGGAACAATGGTTAAGACGAGTGCAACCTGAAGGGAAGAAGCGCACCGAACCGGTATATTGGCTGGCGCGGGCAATGGCATTGCATGAATTAGAACATCTGGTAGACATTCAGCAGAAACTCAATCGTTAACCTTGTTATTTCTACAATCTCTACACAATATCTGAACAAACTTGGCGTAGGATACGTTCAGGCGTATCAATTGTTGATATAGACAAGCAGGAGAAAACGATGTTCAGACGCTTATTTTTGCCACTGTGTTGCTTGTTGATACTCAGTATTCCTGTAGCGAGTGCGCAGAATACGGAGTGTGTACAGGCACAGCATTTTATGGATGTCTCGACGTATGTTCAGACGCAGAATTATCCTGCACCGGAACTCGACATCACTTGCAACGGGGATACCTTTACTGTTTCATCGAATGGCATCCCCAACTTTGAATTCACCCCGCTGACTCCGAATGATTTACAGGTCGCAAACCAGACAACTACCATTCCCACGAACCCCAAAGTTGCTTCGGAAACAACATCTATTCCTCTCTTGGGGACCGTCGCAATTGCTGTCAATGGCTTGCCGATTTTTGGTCCGAATGAAGCGGGTAATCTAGGATATGGCGATCCCTATCTGGATGCGATTTTGGACTTCTGTAATGGGCATACTGGTGCGGGTGGACAATATCATTTCCATGCAGTGCCATCTTGTCTGTTCGGCAATTATGAAGGGAAAATAGGTTTGTTGGTGGCATATGCGCTCGATGGTTTCCCTGTGCTTGCCCCCTATGTTTGCGTGGATGCTGATTGCAGTGCTGTTGAAGAAGTGCAAAGTAGCTGGCAACGGGTGAGTGATGATCGCAATGCGTGGTTGGCGCATCAGTATGTTGAAGGCTCTGGGGACTTAGATGAATGCAACGGGATGACCCTACCAGATGGGAGTTATGCCTACTTTGCGACGACGACCTTCCCGTATATTGTCGGTTGTTATCGGGGGACGGTGCTGGAGAATAACTTTATGGTAGGAACAGTCGCTGATGCTATTGAGAGTAATTTCACCGATGTCCAAGCAGGTCCCGGTGGGCAGGGTGGTCCGCCGAACAATAATGGCAATGGGCAAGGTCCCGGCGGACCGGGTGGTCCTCCACCTCCAAATGGGGGTGGTCAAGGTCCGGGTGGTGGCAATCCTCCTCCGCCGAGTAACAACGGCTAGGTTCTATGCGTCGCATGTTTAAGGTGATGTCCCGTCGCACGAAGATAGTGTTGATGGGACTCTTCCTCGCTTGGTTGTTCCTCGCGCCTGCTGTGATTTCACGCTATCAGCTTGTGGAAGGGGAAATCCACTATCAGCTGACATGGGACACGGAAGGTATCGCACAGTTCGAGGATGGTTCGTGGCAGGTGGTGAACGACTTGGGAATTACAGTGACGGTTGAGACGGGGTATGTCGCTTCGTATAGCGTGCAATTGCTTGCTTGTGAACATGAGCATGGGTTGTTCCAAGGGATTCTCGGATTCTTGACAATGCCTACGGTATCAGCTGGGCATGGGGATGATGATGTGAATCCATCGGAATTGGTTCAGCCAATCGTTGAGTCGCTGACGGATTTGTCACCGATAGATTGGGGACAGGTCACAGTCAATGAACCGAGTTATTGTGAGGGGCACACTATCTTTGTGAAAGCTCCGAATAATGCGCTCAATCTGCCAGCGCATATGGATTTCGTGGAGCAGACGCTCTATATCGAAGGGTCGTATCAATTGCCGAATGGTGAGGTACAGCCTTTTGTTGCAGAGACCAATCTAAATAATGGGGTGTTGGAAGCGATTATCTCTGCATCGGATGTTACTCAAGCTGTGAATGTGCCGATTGGTGCGGAGGTTGCCTCCATTCAGATTCGGCGTGGTCTGGGCAATAGCTTTGATGGCATTGACTTTGTGGATATGGATTCAAAAGCCTTGGGTCGGATGGTGTTATGGAATCTGGTGGATAGGGTGGAGATACTGTACTCGGGGGAATAAACTTGCTCATGCTTCTTTGGCATGGATGAGAGAGCTTAATTGCGAATCACTATCGAAGGCTGTGTTGTAGCGTACACCATTGGGTAGGCGGGTGTCATCATCGAAGTAGGCATTTTCAATGTTGGCGTTGGTTAAGTTGGCTCCACGCAGGTCGGCTCCCGCAAAGTTGGCATTGCCCAAGTAGGCATCCGATAAGTTGGCATTGCGTAAGTCTGCACCGTGAAAGTCAACACCACCAAGGTTCGCTTCACTCAATATCGCTCTGAATAAGTTTGCATTTGAACAATTCGCTCCACTCATATAAGCATTCTTGAGATTGACTCCCTCCATGTTCGCACGTTGGAGGTCGGCATCTGAACAGTTCGCACCGCTTAAATTTGCCCTCATTAAATTCGCATCAATCAGTGTCGTATGGGCTAAGCGCGCACTAGCTAGTTTGACATGGCTCAAATCCGCACCAGTTAAATTGGCGGTTTCTAAATAGGCATTTTGGAGATTGGCATCCGATAAGTTGGCGTGTGCTAAAATCGCACCCTGTAAATCTGCACCTGATAATTGTGCTTCACGCAAACTTGCCCCAGATAAATTTGCTCGCCATAAACTGATTTGTCGTAAAATTGCACCTGATAAGTCGGCATCGGCTAACTCGGCTTCACGTAAGTCGGCTAAGGCTAGATTTGCTCCTCGCAGGTTGGCAGAGGTGATGTCTGCCCCGACTAAGCTGACTTCAT
>JANQRM010000660.1 GCA_028284565.1 Anaerolineae bacterium
GTGAAGTAGATAAAGGGAGTTGTATCCTCTGCTGTGCCACCTCCCGCAAGATAGACTTCGCATCGCAGGGGCTGGTCTTGGGAGTTGGCTGGTGCTGATGAGCAAACCCCACGTTCTATGCCATTTTCTAAGATATTAAAACGCACCACGCCATTGTTACCTATCCAGAAGTGTTCTGCCGTGTTGATGGTCGAGAGCCATGTTTGGATCGTAGAGCAGTCATCCAGCCCTTTGGGTCCGTTGCGCCCGACTGACCAGATTTGTGTACATTGCCGTTCTCGCAAACTATTTGCCCAGCGTGAAGCAGGGAAACTCGCTGGTGTCCCCTCGATACTATTGAACGTCACACCCGTCAGTGCGACTTGTCGGTCCGTCAGATTGACGAGCGTCAAGTCATTGTCGTCATACAAGAGCGCGACGTTGGGAGACCGTAGCACAGTTACATCAATTACCGTACTGAAATCCACCGTTGTACCTGATTCAACCGATTGTTCACTGATCGTATTTTGTGGGAATGTCGCCTCACTGGTCCAACCACGTGGAGTCTGTACACCCATCCGCAAGCCTGCTTGATTCAATGTCGCAACCGCTTGTGGAACATTGAGTCCGGTGATGTCTGGCACAGTGGTTTGATTCTCTTGAGCAGAAATAGGAACTGTTAATAAAATAATGAGCATGAATGTAATGATAAAACTATAGGTTGGTCGCATAATATCCCCCTTTCAATAAGGTCGATTCCAGTATAACCCCAAACCTGCCGAGAAAGTTGATAACGTATTGGTACTATTTTTTATTTGACTCGGACGTAACGGTAGACTTTAGAATAAGTGTGTAAGGAGGATGTCCGTTGATGAAGTTCAAAATCGGTGAATTCGCAAAAATCGCCCAAGTCTCGGTTCGGCTCTTGCGTCACTATGATGACATCGACCTATTCAAGCCGACGGATACGAATCCTGAATCGGGCTATCGCTATTATGGTATTGAGCAACTCACCCGCTTGAATAGCATCCTTGCTCTGCGAGATTTGGGATTTTCACTCGAACAGATTGGCATCATGCTCCATGATGGCATCGGCGTAGACGAGATGCAAAGCCTACTCAAATTACAACAGACCCAATTAGAGCAAAAAATCAGCGAGGAACAAGCGCGTCTTGATCGCATCAAATCACGCATTCATTTTTTAGAAGAACAAGGAACGCGCATGACTCATGACATAGTCGTGAAGTCCATTCCTAAAATGCACTGCCTTGCCTTGACGGAAACCTGCCCCAATGTCCAAGCAATGATACGAACCTACCATAGTGTCTATCACACAGCCCAACATGCCAATATCCAGATCGAAGGACGTGGCATTGCATTGTTCTACAAGTTGGGATTCAAGCGATTTAGTCAATCGTCTGAACCCATGCATTGGTCATTGGGTTTTATTGTGGATAAACCGACTGAAATGGAGCTTCCGTTAATTGATGATACCTCCCGAAAGATGAAATTCATTGAACTACCAGCCGTTGAAATGGCAACAGTCATGCACATGGGACCCATTGAAGAAATGCGACGTGCCTACCACGCGATTCATCGTTGGGGACGGGAAAATGGTTATCGCTTCTTGCGCCCACACCGAGAATACTATGTGCGATTGATGAATGATGGAAAGGGGGATGTCATCGAGATACAAGGCCTCATCGAAAAGATACAATAATAACAGCCACGTGTAGTTTTCAATTTGATAGAAAGGAATGATTCGATGCGATTTTTACGTATCTTTAGCTTTGTGTTGCTGGTTGTTGGTGTCCTGAGTGTTGTAGCACAAGACATTGGGGAGCCAACCATCTATGAAACACCCATCGTCGAGCGTGGTGAACGAGGAGAATGGGATGACAAATACACCGACCCCGGCGCAGTTGTTTATCACGATAGACATTTCCATATGTTCCGCAATGGCTTCAAAGGCTGGCCCCTACCTGTACAGATCGGCTATCTCACCTCTGAGGACGGAATCATATGGGAAGAAGTTGTTGAAGACCCTGTTTTGCTGTCCGAAAATGTTCCCTATACACGAGTCGCGGCGTTGGCTTCAAGTGTACATGTCGAGGACGACGGAACATGGGTAATGTACTTCTATACATGGACAACCTATAACTTCCGCAATGGTGAAGGGGGCATTGGACGTGCAACTGCATCCAATCCAGAAGGACCATGGACACCCGATGAAGCGCTCGTCCTTGAACCCAGTGGTATTGAAGGTGCATGGGATAAGACTCAAGTCTCTACACCGAGTGTGATTGTTACAGATGAAGGCTATGTCATGTACTTCACCGGGCATAGTGGCGACAACAATATGGCAATTGGGATAGCGACGAGTGACGATGGAATCACATGGGAGAAGCACCCCGAACCGATTCTCGTGCAAGATGAAGACTGGGAAGGCAATGATATTCATCAACCGCGCGTTGTGAGGGCGGATGAGGGCTGGGTGATGCTTTATCGGAGTCGGGGTGACTTCACCAGCGGAGCCATGCGCTATGGAATTGCCACGAGTGAGGATGGAATTACGTGGACCAAACATGCTGGCAATCCCATCCTTGCGCCATCAGATTTTGAAGACGGACGCGCCTTTTGGTATACCGCGTTGGCAATCGTCGATGGAACCAGTTACATCTATGTGGAGCTTACCCCACAACGCGAAGTCACGGATATTCTTGTCGTCACCTATGAGGGTACTTTCTTAGGTGACTAAATGGAGAGTGCTTTCTTCACAATTGAACCAGAGTGTGTCACAATCAGAGTCCTCGATTTGTCGGGGACTTTTTTTGTGCTGGGAACTTCATGCTCGAATTACTGCAAATCTTTCTGGACAATATTGCGCCCATTCTCTTGATTGCAGGGATTGGGTATCTCCTCGGACGGCAGTTAGGTGTCGAACCCAAACCCGTTTCTAAAATCATCTTCAATGTCCTATCCCCTGCCCTTGTCTTTCATTCGCTCTTCACTAGTGATTTACAAGGGGATGAATTCCTCAGCCTGTACAGTGCAACGATTTTATTGCTCGTTTCACTTGCCATCATTGCCTATTTGGTGACCCGTTTGCAAGGTGCAAATCCGCTGGAACGTGCGGGCGTGATGCTGGCTTGTTTGACGATCAATGCTGGGAACTTCGGACTATCTGTTGTTGATTTCGCCTTTGGCGCAGAAGCACTCAGTCGGGCAGTCGTCGTCTTCGTCGCAGGTGCAACGGTTGCCTATACATTAG
>JANQRM010000668.1 GCA_028284565.1 Anaerolineae bacterium
ATGAAGTACAAGGCAGTGGTCGCGCCAAAGGGGACAGCCGATGCTTCTTCATAGCTCATGTTCGCGGGCATGATGGCAATCTCGCCGTCTTCCGGTAGACAACGATATTCGACATTCGCGCCTAAGCTCATCCCAGTAGAGGCAAAGACTTGGTCTCCTGTTTGGAAGGTTGTGACATCGTTACCTACCGCCTCGATTTCCCCCGCCAGTTCTGAGCCGGGTGTTAAGTTGGGGAGCAAGCCTGTGAAGAAACGAGCGATAAATGGCTCCCCTTTTCGTGCGACAGTATCTCCTGATGTCACGGTTGTTGCTTTCACTCGTACTAAGACTTCTTTGTCTTTGGGGGTTGGTTTGGTCACTTCTTTCAATTGCAAGACATCCGGTGACCCATATTGATTGAATACGACGGCTTTCATTTCATATCTCCACGATTTTGATCTGTTGTTTCTGTTTGATAAGTTGTTTTGTTTACGACACCTTGATGACGACGTGTCCGGTACGTTGACCCGATTCAATATAGTGATGCGCTTCTGCCACTTGCTTGATTGGGAAGGTGCGATCTAAAACGGTGTTGATTGCACCCGCTTCCACAAGGTCTCTGATGATTTCCAAGTTCTCGGTGCTTTCACTTGCCAGCGCACAGATGACTTTCTTTCGACTGAAGAGCGATGTCCAGAGCATTTGGAACAGTTGCTTCATCTTGAAACTCGCCAGTAAGTAGATGCCGTTGGATGTGAGCGAGTCT
The DNA here is from genome assembly GCA_028284565.1 of Anaerolineae bacterium. The sequence continues at coordinate 746 of JANQRM010000668.1, forward strand.
TTGCATTCCCCAAAGGATGTTTTGCGAATCACATCCAGAATCAGGTCGTAGGTTTCGCCGTTTTGGGTGAAATCTTCTTGTGTGTAATCAATCACATGGTCTGCACCTAATGCCTTGACCATCTCGACCCGTGCTGTGCCACATACACCTGTGACTTCCGCACCGTAGTGTTTGGCAAGTTGGAGTGCATACGAGCCAATCCCGCCCGATGCGCCGAGAATGAGTACTTTTTGTCCCGGCTGGATGTTGGCTTTTTTGAGCAGTTGAATGGCTGTCAAACTGCCATAAGGAATGGTCGCGGTTTCTTCAAATGAAAGATTGCGCGGTTTGTGAGTCAACACGCCATCTTCGGGCATTGCCAGATATTCCGCGCCTGCGCCCATCTGAATACTGCGATAGCCAAAGACTTCATCACCCACCTTGAAGCGCGTTACCATCTCCCCTACTGCTTCAATGGTCCCGGCGAATTCGCTACCGGGGATTTTGACTTTCGGCTTCCGAATGCCCAGTGTCAGGCGAGTCGGAATCCATAGGGGTGTGGGCATGGAGAACTCGCTGGGTGAAACCGTGTTGAACCGTCGCACGAGCATATCCCCAAAGTTGACATTAATCGCATGAATGCGTATCAAGACTTCGTTGGCTTTGGGTCTGGGTGTGGCGACTTCTTGTACCTTGAGAACATCTGGTGGTCCAAAGGCAGTCTGAATAATTGCTTGCATGAGCAAACCTCCTTGAATTAGGTTATGGTTTTTCGATACGGTATTGAATGATGTTAGGTATTGCGTTTTGGGCTTAGGCTTTTTGGGCGACTATCCAGCGTGTCGCGTAGGCTTTGTCCCAGAGCTTACTTTCGACAATGTCAAATTGATGTTGCTTGACTAAGGCTTCTAAATCCGGTGTTGTGAAACTAGTGATGGCTGGAGCCATGCCCGTCTTCTGAGCAAAGTTAATCAGCGTCCTAAAAAGTAGATTGCGCTCACCCAGACACGGCGTTTGTGTAATGAGCAAGCCTCCTTCGTCTAACAAATCGTGCAGTCGTGCCAGCACTTTGGGCGCATCCTCGACGAGATGAAACACATTGAAAGCGAGAATGGCAGAGAATGAACCCGGAACGAGTTGCGGATGAAAGACATCCATCTGACTAAATGTCGCGCGATGTATCCGCCGTTGTTCAGCTTTTTGCGTTGCTAACTCAATCATCTTCGCCGAGATGTCGATGCCATGAATGCGTTCCACAAAAGGCACAAGGTCTAAGGTCATCTCGCCCGATGCACAGCCGAAGTCCAGCACCTTATCTGTCGGTTTCAAGAAGGATTTGGTGTGTGTAATCGTTTTGTCGTATTGGGCATCATGCGCTTGGATATTGTTGTCGTAGTTGGTTGCGCGTTTGTCCCAAAAGGTTGCGGATGGATTCATGATAGTTAATCCTTGTTCACTTTCTTGATAAAGTCGTCTTCTGGCTCGAAGCAAAACACTTCTTCTAAGGGTTTGCCAAAGACATAGGCAATTCGGAAAGCCAGCTCTAACGAGGGGGAATACTTTTCCTTTTCAATGGCGACGATAGTTTGACGTGTCACTCCCACTTTGTCGGCTAGGGCTTTTTGCGTCATCTCGTCATGCTCAAATCGTAAGCGTCGGACGTTATTGGTTATGGGTGTATCTGCCATCTTAGAAGCCCCTCCGATAGAAGAAGAGCTGGGACAAATCTCCGACAATCTCTGCCATGAACGCCGTGAATATCAGCAAATTGAACATGACCAAAGCGGGTTGACCTATCGCCAATGAGAGCATGGAGAGAAATACCCCGATGCCAAACACATGATAAGAATTGCGCTTGCCTTTCAAGCTAATCATTTCATCGCGTTCATCCTCGACATAGGAGGGCTCTTCGTGAGTTCGGACAGCTTCGATGATGGACATAATGATTTGTCCCAAAATTCCTGCTACGATATTGACGATGATTCCGAGAACGATAACCGTTGCCCACAGCGAGACTGCATTGTGAAGCGTGAGCTGGTCATCTTGTGCGATTTGGGACAAAGACAAGAAATAGAAGCCCAAAAGCAGAAGATTGGCAACGAGGGTTATCGTGATTTGTTTTTCTTTATAGGTCATCATCGACTCACTTTTGTAACCTGATTTTGACTTTTAGTATACTCTACCAGACATAAAGTATACTAAATCATACATTGTGTCAAGTATTTTTTACATCAATTTTTGTTTTGGTCTTTTAGGAACTTTAATGAACTCTTGTTACTGTATAATAGATGGTTATTTCCAAGAAATGCCCATCACTTGATAGGCATTTCCAGAGAATTTAGAAACCGTATCAGGCGCTCAACACGCTGATAACGACCTTGCCTCTCGCACGTCCACTTTCTAAATAGCGCAACGCTTCGGCAGTTTCACTTAAGGGATAGCATCGGTCAATTACCGGACGCACTTGGCTCGTTTCCATTAACTCAGCTAGCAATGTCAGCTTATCCCGATTAGAAACCGACAGATAATTGGTGAAGGTTTGCTTTCCCAATTTGGATAGGATTGGTCCCAAGAGCATCACTTGGAAGACTTGCCTCATGTCTCCGCCACTACAGATATACTTCCCATCGGGTGTTAAGGCACGCAGATAATCGAAGATGGAGCGATTGCCATTCGCGGCGAAGATGAGGTCGTATTGTTTGCCTGTTTGGACAAAATCTGCTTGTGTGTAATCAATCACATAGTCAGCACCCAAGGCGCGCACCAATTCAACTTTGCTTGTACTACACACAGCAGTGACCTCTGCACCAAAGGCTTTGGCTATCTGCACCGCAAATGCACCAACTCCACCCGATGCCCCATGAATCAGAACCTTCTGTCCGGCTTGGATTTGTCCTTTTTCACGAAGCCCTTTCAAAGCGGTAACTCCGGCTACAGGAGCGACTGCCGCCTCCTCAAAGGTGAGATTGGCGGGTTTCTTTACTAAAGGCGTGACCGGTGTGGTGACATATTCAGCGAACCCGCCCCAGCCAGTTGATGATAAGTCGCCAAATACTGCATCGCCCACTTGAAATTCGGTCACGTTTTGACCTACGGCTTCAATGGTTCCAGCAACGTCTGCTCCTAATATCGGCAGTTTGGGTTTATTAAGTCCTGTATCAAACCGGACAACAAAGGGATCACCATAGAGCCGAATCTTATCACCTGTATTCACCGAAGACGCATGAACCTTGATGAGGACTTCATTGGCGTTAGGAGCAGGTTTTTCGATGTCCCTCAACTGCAAGACATCCGGTGAGCCATATTGTGTATGGATAATTGCTTTCATTGTTTGTGTATCCTTTCCGTATTGAGATTACTTAGACAACCCTGCATGAAGCTCACCCAATGGGGAATCATCGAATTTAGGGCTTTTTTGATTGACAATTGCTTAGTACTTAGTGGATAGGCTGATTAGTGAGTAGAAATGTAGGGCTTAGGCATTCATCATGCGGATGACGACCTTCCCTTTTGCCCCCTTTTCTAAATAGCGCATGGCTTCGGCGGTTTCTTCCAGCGGATAACAGCCATCAATCTCCGGACGAATTTTCCCGGTGTCGATGAGCTCTGCCAGCGTATCCAAGTCTTCTGCATCGGGTCGAGCGACGAATCCACCATTGATTGAAATTCCACCACGCGACAAGAAGGGACCCAAGAGCATGGCTTGGAAGATTTGCTTCATACTTCCCCCACCACAGACATACAGCCCATCATTTGCTAAAGCACGCTTATAATCGAAGATGGAACGATCTCCATTTGGAGCGAAAATCAAGTCATAGCGTTCTGGACGTTGGGCGAAGTCTTCTTGTTTGTAGTCAATGACATGGTCAGCTCCCAACTCGCGCACCATCTCGACTTTGCCTGTGCTACACACAGCCGTTACTTCTGCTCCGAAGGCTTTGGCAATCTGCACCGCAAATGAACCTACCCCGCCCGATGCGCCGTGAATGAGAATCTTTTGCCCGGCTTTGATTTTTCCTTCATTCCGTAGACCTTGTAGTGCTGTCCCAGCCGCCATTGGCACAGCCGACGCTTCCTCAAAGGATGCGGTCTTGGGTTTCATTGCCACGATATGAGCCGATGCAACCACGTACTCGGCTAATCCAGCCCGACCATCACTAGACAAATCCGCATAGACTTCATCACCGATGTTGAATTGAGTCACATCTTTACCAATCGCTTCGATTGTCCCCGCCACATCACTCCCACCGATGGGTTGTTTAGGCTTCCGCAAGCCCTCTGCAAATCGAATGAAGACGGGATCAGCCCGCATCAACCGCCAATCTGCCGAGTTAAGACTCGTCGCATGTACCTTGATCAGGACTTCGCTCGCACTCGGCGTTGGTTTTTCAACCTCTTGCAGTTGCAAAACATCGGGTGAACCATATTGTGTCGTAACGATTGCTTTCATTTCATGTTTTCCTTTCACTATTGATTGATTATGTAGATTAGACGACCCAGTTCCAAGCCAGATGAATGGTCATGACATTGAAACCAAGACTCACGATGAGCAAAAACTTATCATAGGCACTGGGATACGTGTGAACACTCAGCAGGTTGAAGAGCAACCAGAAGCCTGCAAGAATGATATTCGCCCAACGGTTCAGCGAATAATCCGCCATCAACGACACCAGCACCATCAGTATTGGGGTGAGCATCAGCACAGCCGCCCCGAACCACATGCTTTGTGTTAATTGAGCCACATCCACATCCATTCTTTCCGGGAAGTCTTGGCTAAAGATTCGGAGGACATCACCCAGTAGATAGATCAACATGCAGGCGACCCAAAGACCAGCTAGCTGTATCGGTACAGCAACCATACGATTTCTCCTTTTATTGAATTGTGTTTGAACTAATTAAATTATTGATATGACCAAAGTTTGACTTGTAGACGACCGCGACTAACCAGCGTACTGATGGCAATCACGACAGCAATAATCTCCGGTATTGGGACATTCGCCAACGAGGGATTCCCCTCAACGGCAAGTTGATAGAGTGGTGTATAGAGTACAAAATAGAGGCAGAACCCACCAAATATCTCCAATATCGTTTCAAAGAGCCACACCCCAGCCGTCCAACCATTCTGTCTCAACGCCCATGCATGGACTACACTCATAGCTAGTGCATTGATCATGAACAGTAGCATCCAAACCGAGGGAACGGGAATGACATCGCCCGGATTACGTAAGTCAAAGCGCAATGTTAAGCCCCCAACTTGGAGATAGTACAAACCCGCTAACGTGGCAATGATGCCGAAAATCACTGCAAAGACTGATCCAGATCGGTCAACTCCACTAGGATCATCTATCTCCGGCAATTCTTTGGGATTGAATTCGACAGCTTGGCTGGTATCTCCCCAGCGTTGGATAACTGCAAAGATGAACACCACTGTTCCCCAAAAGAGGAAGGTCGCTTGCACAGCCGAAAAGACCGGTTGAAGCACGAAGTTGGTCAAGGTTATCGGCTCGGATGAGGTCACCACGCCGAAGATGCTTAAGAATAAGACAACCGTCGAGACAATCAT
>JANQRM010000669.1 GCA_028284565.1 Anaerolineae bacterium
CCTTGCCAATGCCTATGAGATGAAGAAACTCATCCGTGCAGAAGACTTAGAAGATGTCTTAGAAATCACCAATTTGCATCAACGGCGTATAGTCGTTGATATGGACGAAGTCGAGTATCTCTATCGCTTGGGGATGGTCAATCTGCACACCCCCATCTTATTGGGCAACATTTACGACCATCAAGGTCCCCAAGAAGAACCCGAAATTACCACCGTCGGACGGGCAATTTTCAATCGGAACCTACCCGATGAAATGCGCTTTGTCCAAGAGACACTCGGCAAAAAAGGTCTACAACAGTTGGTAGCACGGTGCTATCAAAAAGTCGGCTCAGATCGCACGACAGATATTGTCGATGGGATTAAAGACCTTGGTTTCCATTATGCAACCATCTCCGGCACAACCATCGCGGTGAGCGACTTGACCGTTCCCGATGAACGTGCCGAAATTTTGGCAGAAGCCGATGCAGTCGTCTCACGAGCAGAACGTGACTTCCGCCGGGGCTTGATGACCGATGAAGAACGGTATCAAATCACCATTGATGAGTGGAATCGGACAAAAGAGCGTCTGGAAGGACTCATCCGCGAAACACTCGATCCCTATGGTCCGATTGCAATTATGGCAATATCAGGTTCGACCAAAGGTGGCTTCGGTCCGATTACCCAGCTCGCTGGGATGCGCGGTCTCATGGCAGACCCCTCTGGTCGCATTATCGACTTGCCCATTCGCAGTCACTTCCGCGAAGGACTAACCGCGTTGGAATACTTTATTTCGACGCACGGTGCGCGGAAAGGTCTAGCCGATACCGCCTTGCGTACAGCCGATGCAGGGTATCTCACCCGGCGTCTCGTCGATGTGGCACAGGATATGATTATCAATCGTTGGGATTGTGGTACCAACCGTTCCCTGACCATCCGACGCGACGAAGACATCGCAGGACAAGACCTGTATGATCGTATCGTGGGACGCTGCGCTGGACGTGATATCCATCACCCAGAAACTGAAGAACTTATCGTCTCTCGCAACGAAGTGATTGACGAAGAAGTTGCCAGCCAAATTCAATCGTCAACATTGGCAGAAGTCGATGTCCGTAGCCCAATTACTTGTGACCTTATCAGTGGCTTATGCGCCCTCTGCTATGGTCGAGACTTGGGGACGGGTGCAATGGTCGATATTGGCTCTGCAGTTGGGATTATCGCCGCACAGTCTATTGGTGAGCCGGGGACACAATTGACCCTACGAACCTTCCATACGGGGGGAACAGCCGCCGCGGGTGGTGACATCACCACCGGTCTCCCCCGTGTGGAAGAGCTATTTGAAGCCCGCAAGAAGCCTAAGGGTGAAGCAGTCATGACCGATATTGGTGGTGTATTACGCCTGACAACCCGTGAAGACGGCGTGCAAATCGCCACGGTCATTGATAGTGAAGTTACCAATGAAACACACGACATTCCAAAGAGAGGCTGGAAGATTCTGGTTGAAGAAGATCAGGAAATCAAAGCTGGAACAACTATCGCATCCAAGAAGGACGAAGAACTAGTCTCGACGCTCAGTGGTGTGGTTCATATCGAAGACAACACCATCTTCATCCGCCACGAGGAAATTCGCTCAGACGAATATGAGATTCCAGCCAATGCACGTCCGATGAAAGACATCTACGACGGGGTCACGGTCACTGCCGGTCAGCAATTGACTACAGGCTCCAAGAATCCCCATCGTATCTTGAGTGTCATGGGGCAGTATGCAACCCAAGCCTACTTGCTCAGTGAGATTCAACAAGTGTATCGCAGTCAAGGTGTGAACATCGCCGATAAGCACTTCGAGATTATCATTCGCAAGATGCTGTCCAAACTGCAAATCACCCGTAGCGGAGACACCGAACTCCTGCCCGGCGAATTGGTTGACCAACTCGAACTCTTGGCAATCAACGAAGCCATTATCAACGAAGGCAAAGATCCAGCAGGCGGTATTCCCGTGCTATTGGGGATTACCAAAGCGGCACTCAGCACCGACAGCTTCCTATCTGCCTCTAGCTTCCAGCACACGATTAAGGTACTGGCAGGTGCCGCAATCGAAGGCAAGGTCGATCCGCTATCGGGCTTAAAGGAAAATGTCATCATCGGCAAGCTGATTCCAGCAGGCACAGGCTTCCATGCCTACCAGCAACGGGAACTAGCACAAGCAGGTGTCACTCTAGAAGCACAAGGAGCCATCGACTTTGGCGAAGAAGCCGAAGATGGCGATAGTTTCGAGGACATGCTGGACTTAGGCTAAGTCAGACCCACAACTTGCAAAAAGAAAGCGCGGGGACAATTCCTCGCGCTTTTGGATTCAATGTTGACAGAACGACATGATTAGTTAGGGCTGTTGAAGCTGTGCAATCGCCCAATAAAGTGGACGTTCTTGAATTGACTGCCCCGTATCAAAGCCGGGGAACAACAAGCTATACGCCGCAATTTCTCTCTGTTGTCCAACAACGATCTCATTCGCAAAATTAAGATTCCACAAGAACATTGGACCCATATAATCCCGTTCTTGTCCAATTTCAAACGCACGCAATGTATAGTTCATCTGGTCATCTGGCGTATTATAGGTCATCCAGACTTCCGGAGCATCTGTCGGATACCCTTCCCATGTTGCCCAGCCAAATTCCGTTGACCACAATTGCGTATCATGTCCATTGTTTAGCGTAATCTCGCGATAGGTTTCCACCGTCTCCGAGAAGAAGAAATGCGGGTCATCATCCCAACCGCGTCCTTCAACCGCATTACAACAGCGCGCATCCGGCGGGTTGCCCCAGCTATAAGGATGGATGCCTACCACCACATCTTGATAATTGGCTAACCCTGCATCATACATCTGTTGCAAGTACACACGATCATCCACCGCAATTCCCGGATTTGTCCCCGCAGGAGCTAAGCCAGCCGTGACGATAACGATGTCCTGAGAATAGGCACGAATCGCATCATAAGCCGGACGGAACAACTCCATATAAGCAGAACCATTAAGTGGATACCGCCCTGTCCACTCCCGTATGAGATTCGGCTCGTTCCAGACTTCGATGGCATCAATGTTAGGACCCAATTTATCCAGCAAGAAGTTGATGAAATTCGCCAAAACTTGCGGGTCATCCGGCGGACCACTCTCATTCTGATTCGTAATACGCGCCCACTTCGGTGCTTTGGCAATACTCAGCAAAACCCGAAAACCTCGCTTATCCGCTTCTTGCACATGCAATTGGAACAAGCGGAAAGTTTGGTCAAAATCAGTCGGTCCATTGGGTTGCATAAAGCCCCAATCCACCTGCATCTTGACCCATCCCACTCGCGTTTGTTGGGTCATCCCCAATGTCGCATCCCAACCAGAGACATCCATGTTGTAGTACAGTTGCAAACCAATGTCATTGCGGTTCAATGCTGGCAAATCGGGAATATCCGTAACAAAAGGTGTCGCAGAAGGTGGAGGTGTATCTGTTGATAAGGGCGTTTCCGTTGGACGTGGTGTATTCGTCGGTGGAAGCTCATAGTCCTCATCAATAATCGCCCCAATAATCGTCGAATTGGGTGCTGGAGAGGGTGCATCCGTTGAGTCGACATCGTCCGTCGAATCCACAGACATCGTCGGCACAATCGCAACATCCACGGTTGGGATAGAGATATTCTCCACCGTTGGAACAGGCGATGAATCAACTCCTTGACTATCGGCGGTTGCCTGAGGAGTCGGTGTGATATAAATCGGAATCGGTGTTTGTGGGACACATGCCACCAACAAACTGATAAAGAGAATTACGAGAATGTGAGGTTTGATGTTTGGTTGTTTTGTCATATGTGCATCGTATCACAAGCATTTTTTGGATTCTATAGCAAACTGATAAAAATAGGCTAAACGTGGGTTTCAAAATATGATATAATAGAACGCATGTTTTAAGATTTGACAGCGCTCGACGCTGACCCTACAATCAACTTCTGTATTCGCTTGTTAGTTTTGGCTCTGGGGATAACTGAATGACAACAGGGATGATTCAACCCGTTAATTTAGAACAGGAAATGCGCGAGGCATATCTCGATTATGCTATGAGTGTGATTGTCTCGCGGGCATTACCCGATGCACGAGATGGCTTAAAGCCGGTCCATCGGCGGATTTTGTATGCCATGCATGATATGGGCTTACGCTCATCATCATCGTATAAAAAGAGTGCCAGAATCGTCGGGGAAGTATTAGGGAAATATCACCCACATGGGGATGCCGCCGTCTATGAAACGATGGTCCGCATGGCACAAGACTTTTCCATGCGCTACATGCTCGTCGATGGGCAAGGCAATTTCGGTAGCATTGATGGCGATGGCGCGGCGGCGATGCGTTATACCGAAGCCAAGATGGCGAACCTCGCCGATGAACTCCTTATCGACATAGGCAAGGATACGGTCGATTTCACCGAGAACTTTGATGGCAGTTTGGAGGAACCCGTTGTCCTCCCAGCCAATTTGCCTAATCTGTTAATCAATGGGTCATCCGGCATTGCGGTGGGCATGTCCACAAATATCCCACCTCACAATATCGGCGAAGTCTGTAACGCGCTCGTCTATATGCTCAGTCATTGGAAGCGTGTCGATGACATCACAGTGGACGAATTGATGCAATTCATAAAGGGGCCCGACTTTCCTACAGGTGGCGTGATTTACCCCATGCGCGATGATGAAGATATGCTCATTGCCGCCTATGCCACTGGACGAGGCAAACTGACAGTACGCGCCAAAGTCCACATTGAAGATATGGGACGTGGCAAATCCCGCATTATCATCAGTGAGCTACCTTATCAAACCAACAAGACCACACTGATTGAACGGATTGCCAAATTAGTCTCACAAAACAAATTAGAAGGCTTATCCGACTTACGCGACGAATCCGACAGACAAAATCCTGTGCGCTTGGTCGTCGAATTACAACGCGGTGCAGATGCTACTGAGGTGATGGCAAATCTCTTCAAATATACCCCGCTTCAGGAGACCTTTGGTGTCATTATGCTGGCGTTAGTTGACAATCAACCCCGTCTACTGACACTCAAGCAAGCCCTGCGTGTCTACCTCGAACATCGCATTGAAGTCGTGCGTCGTCGCAGTGAATATGACCTCCAACGCGCCAAAGAACGCGCCCACATCCTCGAAGGTTTACTCGTCGCGCTCGATAATCTGGACAAAGTGATTGCAACCATTCGCAAATCACGCAATACCGAAACAGCCAAAGCGAATCTCATCAAGACCTTCAAAATCAGTGAGATACAAGCCCAAGCCATTCTCGATATGCCCTTGCGTCGTCTAGCCGCCTTAGAGCGCAAGAAAATCCAAGATGAGCATAAAGAGAAGATGCAACTGATTAAACATCTGCAAGGCTTGCTAAAAGACCCCAAGAAAATCCGCATCGTCATTGCCGAAGAGCTGGCACACATCAAGCACGATTATGGCGATATCCGTCGCACCATCATCGCAGAAAGTTCTGCCAGTAGCGTCAGCGCAGAAGATTTCTTGATGCCAGAAGAACAAACATGGGTCACCTTATCCGTCAAAGGTAAAATTGGTCGCACCTTCAAAAACGAACCACCCAAAGTCACCACAAGCACCAAAGAACCTCCGCGCTTCATTGTCGAATCGAATACCGCACACTCGCTCTATGTCATCACAGAATCAGGACAATGTGCCACTATACCGGTGCAACAATTGCCACAAATCAATGATGCCAGCGATGGAACGCACTTTAGCGATGCCGCCCCACTCGATTCTAAAGACAAAATCGCCGCTGACCTCAGCATCCCGATGAACCTCCAAAACGGCTACCTGTTCTTTGCCACAGAACAAGCACAGGTCAAACGACTACGCCTAGAAGACTTGCCCGGCTTATCGGCAAAGGCATTTACCGTCATAAAGGTCGGCAAAGATGACCGACTTGGCTGGGCGATGGTCACCACAGGCGAAGATGATATTGTCTTATGTACAGCCCAAGCCCAAGCCATCCGCTTTAATGAGGATGATGTCCGACCAACGGGATTGCCTGCGGGTGGGATGCGTGGCATCAAACTCTTGGGACAACGAGACCGTGTCATAGGGGCATTTGTTGCAATTGAAGGACAATACGTCTGGAATATCACCGACGATGGTGTGGCGAAAATCTCGGCAATGGAAGAATATCCGACTCAAGGGCGTGCTGGCAGTGGGGTCATCACCATGCGTCTCCCCAAAACGAGTATGGAAATGACCGCCGCGACCATTGGAAGACAAGATGATAATATCATTGTTTTGACCAGCAAGAACAAACCAAAGTACATGCGTGTGGGACTAGCAGAAAAAGTCAAACGTGGGCGTGCAGGCGGTGACATCGTGATCTCCATGCGCGAAAGTGAATCCATTGTCGAAGTCGTCACCTACGACCCGATTATCGAAGCACCCGATAATCCAACAGACGAATAACACGATCAATTTGTAGAGGTGAAACGATGTGTTCGCCCATCTTAGTGCAATAAAATTATTCATCCAAAATAGCCAACAGGTTGATTCCCTCATCAATGTTGTCAATGTTGATTCTAACGCTGTATTTTTCACGATAAGTGGTTATCTATGTCCTTTTATTGGTGGGAAATGGACAAAAACGGAGTATTTTAGGTCGTTTGTGAGGGCTTTCGACATTTTTGTCCACCACTTTTGCCTCTTTTGGTTAGGAATCAATGTATATTACGGTTTGTTTAAGGTTAGAATTTGTCCGTAATTGTTAAAAGCCAGTCTCTTTGGAGTTGGATTTTCGTTAGCAATTTGTCCTCAAAATCGCAAGTTTTTATCACTAAAAAGCCCGCATCATCGTCCAATTTGCTCAAACAAATCATCATATTCAGCAACCATCATCGTCCAATCATATTGCGTGATATTGTCTTGTAAGAGCGTAACATCAAGGTCAAATTGTCCCATCAGATGACGACGAAGTAAGGCAGTCAATTTGCGTTCAGGAAACAGGCAAGCGGAGTGATAGGCTTCGGGAATCAAATAAGGATAATTCAGTCGTTTCGCCAATAAGGGGATACAGCCACAATAAATCGCTTCACTCACAGCAATGCCAAAAAAGTCTTGATAGGCTGTACTGACAACATAATCCGCAGACCATAATAAACGTGCATACTCAGCAAAGGAATCCGCATAGCCATAGTGAGTAATGCGCTGACCCAATCGCTGTTTGGCTTCCTCAAAAGGGGTTGGTGCTTGGCTAAAGTTCTCCCCAGCCAAAATCATCCGAAAGTCATATCCCTCATCAGCCAAAGTGTAAAGCGTGTGGAAAAATGCTTTCGGATTCTTGTCTTCCTCCCAGCGATGATTCCATAGAATAATCGGTGAGTCTGAATTTTTATTTGGAGTTTTGTAGGCATCAAATCGCTTCAAATCTAAACCTAAAGGCAAAACTGTCGCGCGAGACATCAATTCGTCGATGGTATCGAGTTCATTGTAATCTGCAAAGTGCTTGAGCATACGTGGTAGTTCGTCAAAAAAACTATCCAGATGAAATTGACTATTGAATAGGATAAAATCTGCAGACATTGTGCTAGCATAGTTGATAAAGCCATATTGCCAGCCATGTCGTTGCCGGGTGTTTTGGGGATAAGTGAGCTGATTCTCGTGGAAGTAGATGACGTGAGGTATCGAACTTGTCTTGTGTCGAGTCAACGCACGGAAAATCGACAAATCCATCATATCGGAGGCAACGACAACATCTGGTGTTGGCAAATCCCCTTGAAGAAATTGACGCGCCAGTGTCACTGCCCCACCCTGCATGCGCCATTTCCAAAATTGTGCAGGTAGAGTCAACACATCAATCTCATGTCGAGAATGTGTTCGATAGCCATCTAGCCATGCTTTATGACTGCCTCCATAGTAGGGTTCAAGGAGTAATAATCGCAAGAAATCATCCCAAACAAAAACACCAGCCAAAGCTGATGTCCATTATAC
>JANQRM010000257.1 GCA_028284565.1 Anaerolineae bacterium
TTCATCACTTTTCGGCTAAAAGGTTCATCCTCAACATAGAGAATAGCTGGTTTTGTTTCCATTTGAGTATCTCCTAACGGTTAAGCGGCAATGGGAGTCAGGTTTTCCGATTTGATTGGGAGTGTGATATAGAAGGTCGTCCCTTCACCCTGTTTGCTTTCGAGCCAAATTTTGCCCCCATGAATTTCCACAAGATTCTTTGAAATGGGCATCCCTAAGCCTGTCCCACCGGCTTGTCGCAAACCAGAATTGGTTTGTTTGAAGGCTTCAAAGACTAAGCCCTGATCAGCCTCTGCGATACCAAATCCAGTATCTTCAACTGCTATCTTGATCATATCATGTTGATGACTTGCACGAATAGCGATATAACCTTCCTCTGTAAATTTGCAGGCATTGGACAAGATATTAAGCAAAACTTGGCGAATACGTTGACGATCTCCGCGAATCAGGGGCAAGTTGGTGTCTATCTCAGTTTTAATCTCAATAGGCTTGTCTTCAATTAAAGCCTTTGCGGTCTTGATTGAGTTGTCCAAGATGTCCTTGACGCTAATATCATCTTGGATAAAGAGATTAAGCGAGTCCGACTCGATCTTTGACATATCCAGTACATCATTAATCAAATTCAGCAGGTGTTTGGCACTATCGACAGCTTCCATGAGTGTGTCTTTTTGCTCTTCATTAACCGGTCCCAAATCGCCTTGAGCGACGAACTTGGTAAAGTTAATCACTGCATTGAGTGGCGTACGGAGTTCATGAGACATACTCGCAAGGAAGGCGGATTTCACTTGATCGGAACGTTCTGCTTGAGCGCGAGCTTCCTCCACATCTTTAATCCGATCTTCGATCGAATCTGCCATTTGGTTAAATGTCTGCGCCAATTGTCCAATTTCGTCGTGGCTTTGAATGGTTGTCCGTGCCTTGAGATTTCCAGCACCAAAACGCATAGATGTTGAAGTCAGAGTCTTTAAATCTTGGGTTAATGAACGGGCGAAAAATAGGGCAAAGATAGCGGCAATCCCTGCGGCAATGATAGTGAAAACGGTGGCGGATGACTGTAACTGAGTAATGGGGAAGTAGGCTTCTGTCCGATCTTGTTCTATGCGTATCACCCAGCCAAGTGAACTAATCTCTTGTGATTCTGTGGATGAGGTAATGGGTGCAAATCCGATAACGACAGGGTCTCCATCTGCGTTTATTGCATCTAAATCGAAACCTGCTTCTTGGAACAGACGACCATCCAGCAAGAGGGCTTCGTTCGCATCTGCGCCAACACTATCGCTCGTGGGTCCGACGACAAATCGTCCGGCGTTGTCAATAATCTGAGCTTGACCTGATTGTCCAAATGTGAACGCCTGCGTGTCTGCAATGAGCGCATTGATGTTATAGACCGATTTGATTACGCCGATGACATCTCCTTGAACTGGGTCAACAATCGGTATTGTGATGTCAATAGCAACCACGCCCGAACTTTCATCCAATTCAGGACTACCAAAATACACAGCTCCTTGTCCATCATTCCAGCCTGCCTGCCACCAATCTTCATCAGCTTGGTAATAGTCGCTAGTACGTCCGCTACCAGCAACCTCTGCACCATAGCGGTCTGTAATGAAAATCTCTGCGTGGCTGGGGAATTGATCGATAAATAGACGTAATTTATCAGAAATGGGGTGATTCATGACTTGATTGATTAGCGCATTCGGTTCATCCCCTGCACTGCGCCAGTCATCATCCAAATCCAATAATTGCGCCTCAATTGTATCTGCATCACCTTCATACAGTGCATTCAATTCATTCAAGGTTTCAAGAATAGAAGGGTCACTGGCTACGCCTGCCCGTACTAAATTGACTTGTTGCAACAATACATTTCCGACTCGCTCACTTTCAATCGTTGCACGAGAAGCCAATGTATTGCTCAATTGTTGTTCCAGTTCTCTGGTGGTTGTTAAACTAGCTGTGGCAATCAGTAAGAGTAGCGAAACAAAGCTCAGCAGTGTCATGGCTACAACGAGCTTCGTTGTCAGCGTCCAACGACGAAATTGTAGAATCGAGGGTGTTTGATTTGACATTTGAACGACTTCCTTCTCAAGAATCTGTCAATTTGCAATCAGTTGTATTCAGTTTTTGCGTAGATGAAACGACACAAGCAGTGATTTTGGTCACGAGATGAAAATGTGGATGTTAGTGTCTGACCCGTCTATTCCCGCTTTAGAATAAATTATAAAGTGAGATTTAATGAAAAAACAATTAAGATTTGATAATTTCGGAAAACAAAGAATATCGATATTCACCTGAAAAGTAGAAAATGCAACATATAGTTGACGCATAAACCAGATTACGAGATGACCCATGCGAGATCATGAACCATTTGAAGTGATGTTTACTGGTGGACATCCCAATTCATTGGGGCGAACTGTTGAAGTGGTGGATTTGATTCTGTCGGATGCGGGTCAGCTAGAAGAACTCTATCAATGTTATTTTAGCGAGGATGAGGTTGTGCGTCTGCGAACATCGAATGCGTTTAAGCGGATTTGGCGTGAACAACCCACTTGGCTCCTACCTTATCTAGACCGCTTCATCACGACCATCTCCCAAATCGACCAAGATTCAACTCGCTGGACAATTGCCCAACTCTTCCTTGAACTTGATGAGTATCTATCCAATGACCAACGCGAACAAGCGAAAGCGGTTCTGAAAAAGAACTTATCGGAGACCGGTGATTGGATTGTGCTGAATCATACGATGCGGACCTTGGGGGAATGGGCAACAGATGATGTCGACCTCAAAGGGTGGCTCCAGCCTTTCTTAGAACGTCTCGCAGGGGATTCGCGCAAGTCGGTTGCTAAACGCGCGAGACAATTTCTGCATGCCTTGTATCCTTAGTCACGTGTGGAGAAGGCAATCCCTATCCCCAGTGTCATCATCAAGCCACCGAAGAGTCGATTGACGGGACGTTGGAAGCGGGTGTAAAGCTGTCGGAAATGGTTGAGAGAGAAGAAGGTGGCGACAATCATATACCAGCACCACGAGAGGCAGGGCGTGAAAACGATGATAATCAACTTGGCGATGAGGGGTGTGTCGGGCGAGATAACACTCGTGAACAATGCCAGAAAATAAATCGCCGCTTTAGGGTTAGAGAGCATGGTCAGCAGTCCGATGCGATATGCATGGATGCGAGAAAGCCCTAGATCATCCTGTTCGCCTGAATGGATATTGACTGCTTTCGGTTCAGCAAAAAAGGACTTCAAACCCAGATAAATGAGATACCCTGCCCCAACCAGCTTCAACAGCGTGTACACGGTGACTGATTGCGAAATAATGGCAGATAAGCCCAAGAAACCAAGTAGGGTGAAAATTAGCGTACCGGTAGCGATGCCCGTCGAGGTTGCCAATTGAACATGGCGAGAATAACTCAAACCATGTTTGGCACTAATCAGAAAGTTGGGTCCGGGACTGATGAGGGCGAGGATATGCAGACTGATGACGGTGGTGACAGGGAGTAGAATTTCCATAACAGTGTTCCTTAGCCAAAAATAATGTCGATGAAGGTGGATAAATCAGGCAAAAGGTAATCTGGTTTTGCGTCAATCAGGCTTTCTGTTGTAGCATAGCCAGTTTCTACAGCCACCGCGATTCCGCCAATCACCCGTGTACACTCGACATCCGCGGGGGTGTCTCCAATGACGATAATAGCCTCACCCTGAAAATCTTGTCCGCAATAATCAACGGCTCGTTGTAAAGCCAATGGTGTTAGGTCATTCCGAGATGCTGATTCATTGCCATATGCTCCGATGGGAAACCATGCAGGGTCAAAGTCGGCGAGTTGCAATTTAAGGTGAGCCGTTTTGGACACATTGCCCGTGACAAGACCGAGCAAGACATCTTCTCTCTGATGTAGGTCTGTGATGATCTCATGCGAGCAGGGACAAGGAATCGCTTCATATTCATGGATCAAGGCGGACATATGCTTTTCCATGAGCAATTCATAGTCTGCCATAATCTCGCCAAGGGCCTCAGGGGTTTGCCCATAAGGTGCGAGTAACTCGGCTAAGATGCCCCAATCCGTCTTTCCGCCAAAGGGGTGAGTCAAAATATTAGATTCTGTACCAAACATCTCTAGCATAGCACGGCGTTTGGCTTCTCGCCCGATACCTTTGGAGCGCAATAATGTGCCATCAATATCAAATAGCAGTAATTTTTTCATTGGGTAATCATCAATAATGCGAATAATCGTTCTATAAGGATAATCGGAAATTCATTTGGGATACATAGTGAATCTAATTTGGGATATATATTCAAGATAACCTGTTGTGACCCATTGTGATAAATCTATATCCCAAGTTATTTGGGATAAATTGTTGTAGGTGTAAAAATTAACTACAGGCTTCTGCACGGAGGGTGGCACGGGAGTAGGTTGAATTGCGTGGGGCTTGCCAGCGTGGAATATGCACGTCGGCAGTTTCCCAAAGATAACTGCGACAGTGAGTATTACTGCGGGTGTAAAAGCCAGTGTTAGGATACCAATTATCCATATATTCAATATTCGCTGTACCATGAATCGGTATGCCAAAGGCTATCCACATCTCACCGAGTCTGACTGATGTTGGGACAACCAACCAATCAAGAATGCCATTCACACCACGAACATACAATTCTGATTTGATAAATGAGGGTTGGGCAGGATTGTCATCCCAATCTAAGATTTGTGGTGGATATGCACGATAGTTTACACCTAGGACACTATTTTGTATCCATTCTAGCCCCCGAATTTGCGTCATGGCATCTAATGTGGAAATCGAACCGGGACGAACGCCTAAATAACAAGGTGCGGGACAATCATCCGTCGGAGCGAACAATTCTCGTACCGATTCAAAGTAGGCTTCGTCATAGGAGACAGCTCGTAGGATAATTCCCATAAAGACAAATGCCACAAGAAAGATGGGGATGAAGCGAATGATATAACGTGTCATATCGATGATTGTAACATGACACAATCATGCAGGGATAGCACCACTACAGAGGTTTGACCATCCGATAGAGTTGGATCGCCTCACCATCCGAATTGACAGTTGGGGATTCCTTCTCGATGGTAAAGCCCACTCTCTGATAGGCAGAAATGGCAATGGTGTTTTTAGAATCGACATCTAAGGAGAGGCGTGGACAATCGGCTTGTTTAGCAAGGACTTCGGCATGCCCCAATATCAATTTGCTCAGACCGCGTCCACGAAACTCGGCATCGACAGCGACCATTTGTAGATAAAAATCATCGGGTTCCATTTGGCTCATGAAGTTGAAGATGGGCGCAAGCACGATTGACACTAGACTCATTTTGATCATGCGCCATGTTGCAATCCGCACCCACAAGCCCAATGAACGCCATTCCCATGATTTGGCTTGCGCGCCTGAATACGCCGAAAGCATCCCGGCGAGTTGCCCCTCTGCTTGCAGGAAGTGGACATTTTGGTAGCTGTTGTCATGGCGGGGTAAAAGATAGAGCTTGGCAAGGATGACTTCAGCATCGCCGCCTAACATCTGAGTAAATAATCCATCTGCGGCAGATTCAGCAAAGCGCGCGAAGGCTTGGGCTTGTGATTCGATGGGTTCTGCACAGATAATTTCAGGCATTTATGATGAAGTTACACCTCAACCGTGATTTCGACAGGGCAAGAGCGATTGAGTGTGGTGAAAACGGGACACCGTGCGCGAAAGGCATCAGCTAAGGTTTGTCCCTGTTCGGCTGATGGACCTTGCAGAGAAAGCATCACACGAAAGGCTTGTAAGCGCGGATCAACTCCTTCGACTCCTTTGACTCCACGCGGGTCAAAATCGCCTTCAACCGTGACCAGTGCCGACTCTAAGGGTATGTCGAGTTCACGCGCGGCGGTTTCGCAGACGAATGTGCCACACGTTGCTAATGCCGCCAACAATATATCCAATGGATTAACTTCTTCATTGGGACCCCCTAATGGTGGCGGTGAATCCACAATGAAATGATGCCCACGTGAAGTGACTAATGCTCGACCACTTTCATTTGACAATCGGGAATCAACAGATACAGTTGCTAAGTTTGACATCTTATCGCTCCTTTTACAAAAGTCGATAAGCGGATATTAACGGAGTTATACAATGTAGACAAACGGAAATGACTTGTCGATGTATCCGTTAGAAATCAACCAAAATACCAAAGAAGGTAATGAAGAGAATGACCACAATGGGAACTACCACAAAGGCTAACATGGTATAAAGGCAACCAATCCCTTGTGGACGAACTCCTGTGGTGCGCTGAACCCGACGGGCTTCATTGAGATAATAGATATTCATCGCCAAGCCAATGATGCCCACAATGATATAGGCAACCAGAGTCATCACCGCTTTACCTGTATAGTCGGGAGTTTCTTGGTAAAACATCGAACGCGAAGGGGCTTGACGCAATTTGCGATAATCACGCTTGGTTGTCGAATAGGGATGGTTCAGGCTATCGAGCGTTCCCGCATACATCTTATCGCGCATGTGCAGGGCTTCGGGGTGGTCAGGATCAAGTGTTAAGACGCGACTCATGGCGCGCTCTCGCTCTTTATCCGATTCCGCCAGATTCGCCAATGCCCACCATGCTTCGACATCATGCTTGTTGTTATCAATCGCTTGCAAGACCAATTGGCGGGCGCGTGTTCGATTGCCGTCGATTGCGAGTTCAGAGGCTCGATTGAGTAAGGTATTGTTATCCATCATTGTTCAACAGCACCATTGAATTCAAAATCATCAGAAGTGTATCTTGCCGTTGCTGGAGTTCGCTAGGGGGAGTCACGAGGATTATTTGCAGATAACGCTCGTTGCCTAAATCGACTACACCTAATGACGCAGACAGATCTGAGCCGAAGAGCGACCCGATTGCCCCACGATACCCTGTGCTGAGGTCGAGGACTTGAGCATTCCCTATCTCATTGAAGAGTTCATCTTCTTCTGCACCGATGACATCAATAAGGACATCGACGATTTCCACTATGTCGGATAACGAGTCTGTTTCATTAGGCAGTTCGTCACGCCCGATTAAACCGAGTGCGAGTAACACCTGTCCCGAACCGAGCTGGGGTGCATCGGCTGAATTAAAGAGATTGTCATCCAACAGGGAAGCATCATTTACAAAAAAGACGAAAGAGGCACTTTCATTGCTGGCAAACCAATCACTCGGATAGGAGACTTGAACGCGGTTGCCCTCGCCTTCTAAGATGACCTGATTCGTCAATCCCACACAGTATGAGAGTAAATCGCTTACTTCGCCCTGTGCTTGTTGGAGTAGATTACGAGCAAGGGTGTCGTTTTCATTCTCGACAGCCACTTGCACCGCTTGAAGGGTATCAATAACGGCTCTTACATCCACATCGCAGGCGAAGTCATCTTGGGCAGACAGTGGGAGCAATCTAAAACAGAGATAAATTAACACAAGAAGACTGGTTGATTTCATTCATTCTTCCAGACACACTATTGCTGAATATCAATCAGTGTACCATGCTTTTACCCACTTAATATTTATGAAACCATTACGTCACCAAATCGTCAGCGAATCATAAGTTTTCTGAAACAGACCCGACAGAACACGGACACGTTTGCCTCCTATGCTCATAGCCGACGTAAACAATTGCACAAAAAGGAGCCTGCAATGCGTGTTCGACCTCTTTTATCCGTTTTCGTGCTTCTCAGCATCGCGTTGGGAATCACAGTTGCTCAAGATGATATGGCAACCAGCTTTACTGTCACGATTGAAAATGTATCTGGAACACCGCTTTACGATAATAGTGGTGTTTCTGCTATTCCGTTAGGTGGGGATTCAGCAGGTCCTGCACTCCCCGGCGGTGGTTATGAATTCACCTTTGATGCTGGCATGAGCGATAGTGTGTCCTTCGTGACCATGCTCGCCCAATCGAATGATCTCTTCTTCGCGCCCGATGTTCAGGGGATTGCCCTGTATGATTCGGATGGCAATGCGGTTACAGGTGATGTCACCGACCAAGTCTTGCTCTGGGATGCGGGTACAGAAGTCAATGAACCGATTGGCGAAGGTGCAAACCAAGCCCCGCGTCAAGCAGGACCCAACACCGGTGAAGACGAAATGGGTGTGGTTTGGTTTGCTGACGAACTCCACGATGGCTTGAGCTATCCTGCGACGGATGAAATTATCTCTGTCGTACTCACTGATAATGGCGATGGCAACTTTACTCTGCGTATCGACAATATCTCTAGCGATTCTGCCTTTGCGTCTCCCATCACCCCAGTTGTTTGGGTCGTGCATAGCGACATGATGATGGATGATATGGGGGATGATGACATGAGCGACGACGATATGGGCGATGACATGATGATGTCGGCTCCCGGTGTCTTCTTTACCCCCGGTCATGTGGAT